>JAKLHX010000029.1 GCA_022709925.1 Candidatus Margulisiibacteriota bacterium | reverse complement strand
CCTCGCCTTGCGCAGCTTGAGATAATCTGATTCCTTCAGAATGCGGTCAGCAATTACAAGACCCCTCGCGAATGTGTCCATTCCGTTGATGTGGGCAATGAAGAGATCCTCAGGATCAGTGCTGTTGCGTCTTACATGGGCATCGAAGCGGCACTGACAGATATAAAAGAGAACAAAACACAGGAAGTGCCGCTCCATCTCAAAAACGCTACCTATGACGGGGAAAAGAAAATGGGCAAGCACAAAGGATATAAATACCCTCATTCATTCGGCGGGTATGTCGAGCAGGAATATATGCCGGAGAAGAAGACCTATTACGAACCGAAAGATATCGGGTTCGAGAAAAAGATCAAGGAGCGGATGGCGCGGTTCTATGAAAAAAAAGAAGATTAAACAAACATCTGAACTCGAAGACCTCGGCTTTGCAAAAATCGACCATCACCGCGTAAAAAGGAAAGGATTTGCCGAAGTCATCTTCTGCCCAGGCAAAACGAACAATCAAATAGCAGCTATATTTAAAAAGCTCGCAAAAAAGAAAAATACCGTCATCGCTACAAGAGCGACACCGGAAAATTTCAAAGCGGTGGCAAAGGCATTTCGAAAAGCGGTTTATCACAAGGAAGCGAGGATAATATCGCTAATAAATCTTAAACAATTTCCAAATTCGAAATCCAAAAAGACAAAACGGATGATCTGCGTTATTACCGCCGGGACGGCGGATATACCGGTCGCGGAAGAAGCGGCGGTAACGACGGAGCTGCTGGGCAACACGACCGACCGCATATATGATGTCGGAGTGGCCGGAATACACAGGCTGTTCAACAAACTGGACAGGATATCGCAAGCATCTGTCATAATAGTTATTGCGGGCATGGAAGGCGCGCTGGCAAGCGTGGTCGCGGGACTTGTTCAAGTCCCGGTCATAGCTGTTCCGACAAGTATCGGCTACGGAGCCAGCTTCAAAGGCCTGTCCGCGCTTTTGACGATGATGAATTCCTGCGCCCCCGGGGTTGCCGTGGTCAACATCGACAATGGCTTCGGAGCCGGTGTAATGGCACATACGATATTGGGGGGAAAATGAAAACAGCATATTTTGACTGCTTCAGCGGTATATCCGGGAATATGATACTTGGAGCATTGCTTGACTCCGGGCTTAACTTCAATGAACTTAAAAAAAACATAAAAGGCTTACGGCTCACGGGTTACGGCTTACAGCTCAAAAAAATCAGGAAGAACGGGATCTCGGCTTCATATTTCGAGGTCAACGTAAGGGCCAGTCGCGACCGACTGCAACATAGACATCTGGATAATATAGTTTCCCTTATCAACAGAAGCAAGCTCTCCGCATCCGTAAAAACAAAAAGCATCGATATCTTCACGCGGCTGGCAAAAGCCGAGGCAAAGATACACGGAGTCCCGATCAATAAGATCCATTTTCACGAAGTGGGAGCGGTCGATGCGATAGTTGATATTGTAGGAACCGTTTGTGCGCTGGAAATAATGGGGCTTGAAGAGATCTATTGTTCTCCCCTTCCGGTAAGCCGCGGATATATCAACTGCGCTCACGGCATACTTCCAGTCCCAGCTCCGGCCACCGCAGAACTGATAAAGAATATCCCTACATACAATAGTGATGTCGAGGGAGAACTTGTAACACCTACCGGCGCAGCCATAATAACGACTATCGCGGAGAAATTCGGCAATTTTACTGAAATGGCGATAAGATCCATCGGATACGGCGCAGGAAAAACAGATCTCGATCAGCCGAACGTATTAAGGGTTTTCATAGGCGAAACTTCGGACAAAAAGAACGCCGAGGATATTTACTCGATCGAAACGAACATCGACGATATGAACCCCCAGATATATGAAGATGTCTTTGAAAAGCTTTTTGAAAAAGGAGCTCTCGACGTTTATATGACGAACATAATAATGAAAAAAGGCCGCCCCGGCATATTGTTGACTGCCCTTTCTAAAAAAACCGATATTGAAGCGCTATCAGACATAATACTTACGCACACAACGGCACTGGGAGTACGGATAGCAAGGTTCCAAAGACGTATCCTGGACAGGTCGACGGGAACAATAAACACAAAATACGGAAAAATAAGGGTCAAGACAGGGATACGCGATGGCAAAGCGGTAAATATCCAACCCGAATATGAAGATTGCAGGAGTGCGGCAAAAAAACACGGCATCCCTTTAAAAAATATCATGGCAGATGTCATAGGAAAGGCAAAAAAATGATCGAAATAAACATAGACGGTGCGGCCAGAGGGAATCCCGGCCCGGCAGCCATAGGGATAATCGCCAAAAAGAGCGGAAAGACCTTGTTTGAAGTAAGCGAATATATAGGAGAGACCACGAACAATGTCGCGGAATATTCGGCACTTATCAGGGGACTCGAAGAGATCCTCATAAAAGGGTCCCACGAAGCCCATTTTGTTTCCGACAGTCAATTGATAGTTGAACAGATCAACGGGAATTACAGGGTAAAAGACGAGAACTTAAAAGTTCTGTACCACCAGGCAAAAGCTCTTATCGCAAAGATGAAAAAATTCTCGATAAAGCACGTAAAGAGAGAGTTCAACAAAGAGGCCGATGGACTGGCGAACAAGGCTTTAGACGCGCTCTGAATGGTATAATTGATTTAAGGGCAAGCCCCGACACCAAACCCGGATAATTCACGGATGATTACTAATTCTGGGTTAGAAAAACAGAATTAGGTTTGGTGTGGGGGCAAGTCGGATGGCTACTCTCATTAATTTGAGGGAGGAAAGTCCGGGCTGCAACAAAAGGGTGGCCGATAACATCGGCTGAGGGAAACCTCAAGGACAGTACCACAGAAATGACACGGCCCACTTCGACACTAAAGGTCGGAAGGCAAAGTTGAAATTGTGAGGTAAGAGCTCACATTCTCTTATGGAGACATAGGAGACAGGCAAACCCCACCCGCAGCAAGGCGATGAACGCCGCTTGAGGTCACAAGCAATTGTGATCCCAGATAGATGGCCATACCTGCCCGCCTATGGCGGGCAAAGACAGAACCCGGCTTACAGGCTTGCCCCCACACCAACCTCGGATAGTATTTTATTTAAGGATAAAGATATTCGCCCATGCCTAGATTCATTGATACCCTACCGCCACACTTCGAGGTTGGTGTGGGGGCTGACCCCTTTACGTGACAACAAAAAACCAACCTCGGATAGTATTTTATTTAAAGATTAAGATATTCGCCCGTGCATAGATTCATCGACACCCTACCGCCATGCTTTGAGGTTGGTGTGGGGGCTGACCTCTTTATCCTTTTATCATCTGATATAATCCTTTTCATATGTTCTATGTATATTTGTTAAGAAGCAAAAAAGACAACCAATTGTACACCGGCTCTACAAATAATTTAGAAAGACGTTTAAAAGAACATAACAATGGCGAGTGTATTTCTACAAGAAACCGCCGTCCGCTTGAACTTGTTTATTATGAGGCATATATAGCCGAAAGTGATGCAAGAGAACGTGAATCCAATCTTAAGTTGCGAAGCCGCGCACTTGAACAGCTAAAGAAAAGGATAAAAGAAAGCATCAAGTAGATTCTTTCCATACCTCACATCCTATTGACATCCCTAGTATAATTATCATTATGAAAGAGTTCTTGATCCCTATGCATTTCACGTTCATGATATCCGGCGTGGTATTGATGCTTGTCGCCGCTTTTTTGGCAGCCCCCAAGAAAGAAGGCTGGTTCCCGCTGCACAAAACACTGGCAGGAACAGGCGCGGTGGCGGCAACTGTCGGGTTCATCTCCATATTCTCGCTTAAGCAAAAAATGAACTACCCACATTTTGCATCTCCTCATGCCGTAAGCGGACTGACCGTGCTCATCACCATTGCTTTGGTCATTATCCTTGGCACACTGGCCATTTCCGGGAAAAAGGCCGCAAGACCTTTCCATATTTGGATCGGAAGGATAATAGCGGTATTATTGTTCTTAATGGTCGTTTCTGGCATATTCAGATTCGTTGAAATATTCCAAAGATAATAAACTTTACCTTAGACCTGTTCGGGACATTCGCCGTGTTATCATTATGTGTATAAAATGACATCCAACAGCAATGCCGTAAAGAACAATCTTATTTTGGGTCTCATTCTGTCCGTCGGGTTCCTGCTCAGGGTCTGCGGCATCTCATTCAGAAGCTTCTTTGCGGATGAAGTCTTTGTCGTCAGGGCCATACAAAACCCCTTCTCCTGCCTGTTCGCAATAGACGCGCCTCACGGGCCGCTTCCTTTTTACATACTGCATTTTTGGTCAAAGGTCTTCGGCCTTTCCGAATTCTGGATGAGAATGCCTTCAGTGATCTTCGGGGTGTTGACCTGCTATCTGATATACAAAATAACGGTCGAGCTGACCGATAAAAGAACGGGGCTGATAGCCGCTGCTATCGCGGCACTTTCCCCGTTCCTTATACTTTACGATCAGACGGCCAGATGGTACAGCCTTTTCATGCTGGCAAGCACATCTTCGGTGTATTTCTTTATGAGCTACATGAAGACCAACCGGATATATCCCCTGCTCATGTTCTCCATTTCGACCCTCGCGCTTTTACACACGGAATCGATCGCTCTATTCATAATACTTTTTGAGGTCCTCACGGCGGTCTTTTATTTCAAGAAATGGACTTCCAAACTCACAGCAACATTCTCGGTGTTGAGCCTGCTATGCGTCCCCTGGGCCTTGGCCCTTGCCTCGTCATTTCACAGGGTCACTCCCGGGAATTTCGCGGAACGCGGGGTCGCCGGAGGCGTTTTGTATAAGCTAGGGTATCTTTTCTATTCTTTCACCGTAGGGCAGACGATATCCCCGTTCGATCTTTATGTCTCGCTACCGGCCGCAGGACTGTTCCTTATATTGGCGCTTTTTGGACTCATAAAGATCTGGCAAAAGAACAGGCCTACAGCAATATTCCTGGTCCTGTTCTCGGCCGCAACGATGGCACAGGTCTTTACCCAGGTGAACCTGCCCCACTACATGATGCATGCGGCGATACCTTTGATAATATTGATCTCCATCGGAATAAACGAAATAAGGCCTGTCACCTTTAAAGGGCTCGCTATTGCCGCGATATTAATCATCTACGGATATTCGCTGAACAATCTTTACACGGGACAACAATATAACAGGATGGAGTTCATGGATGATTGGAGAGAAGTCGCCTTATATGTACGCGACATATCCGACAAGGAAGACCTTATAATACATTCCAACGATTCCTTTGCATACTACAACAAAGACAGGAAAAATACGGCCCTATATGGGAATGATCTGCAAGGATCAAAGGATACCGTCATCGAATATTTCAAAACCCGCCCTTCCGGAAAGGTCGTGCTCGTGTATTCCCCTCTCAGCGGGCTGTTCGTCCGGGACCAAAACACCGGGCAAAGTCTCAAAGAATGGCTTGAAAAGAATTATTCGTCCGTTAAAAAGAGATCTTTCAGCAAAGATTCCTACTATATATCAAAAAGAGCTTACGTAAAAAGGTCTTTCCCGGAATTCAGGATATCCGTCAGCTCATATTCCAAGAAAAGGACCCGGTAAAAATGAAAAAAATACTGATATTTACGGCCACCTATAATGAGGCGGACAACATAAAAAAATTCACGGAAAAGGTCTTCTACAATCTGCCTGAGGCGGACCTTCTAGTCATAGACGACAACTCCCCGGACGGCACAGGACAGCTCCTTGATGATATGGCCGCAAAGAACACTAAAATCCATGTAATACACAGGCCTACAAAACTTGGGCTGGGCTCGGCACACAGACTTGCAATGAAATACGCTGTGGCCAACAAATACGATATCCTCATAACCATGGACTCTGATCTCTCGCACAACCCTGATTACATACCAAAAATAGTCGAACTGCTTGATAAGGATGATTTTGTCACCGGTTCCAGGTATGTAAAAGGCGGCCGTTCGGATTACGGCGCCTACAGAATGATCATAAGCCATACGGCAAACATATTGGCAAGGGCACTGCTGGGGACCCCGCTTAAGGAATGCACGACATCTCTGCGCGGGTTCAATGTCGAACTGCTGAACAAGATCAACATTGACGCTATCCGCTCTGACGGATATTCGTTCTTTTTTGAGTCTATCTTCTATGTGACCCGCCTGACCAAAAAATTCTCGGAATTCCCCATATATTTTGAGAACCGGGCATCAGGAATATCAAAAATATCAAAGACCGAGATAGCAAAAAGCATAATCAACCTTATTCGTCTTTCTTTAATGAGATGGGCCTTTGACGAAAAAAAAATATTAAGAACAGCAGAAACCTCCGTGACATCTGCAAGCAATTGCGTTAATTGCGGCAGCCCATTTTCTTCTATGATATATCCAAAAACCACATCCGGAAAAAATAATGCGGATCAGTACAGCTGTACCAGCATGACGCACGGATCACACGGCACGATAGTCAAATGCCTTGAGTGCGGGCTGGTACGCACCGACCCCTTGCCTGATGAAAAAGAACTCCTTAAAAGCTATGCCAATGTGGACGAGACCCTTTATGCGGAAAATATCGGGGCAAGGTTCAAGACATTCAAACACAATCTTGACAAGATCGCTCGATATTTTCCGAAAAACGGGAAACTTCTTGATGTCGGGGCGAACTGCGGCGCTTTTTTAAAGGTAGCCTCCGAAGCCGGGTACGCGGCTCAAGGGGTCGAACCTTCGAGGTGGTGCACTGATTATGCGAGGGAAAAGCTGGGACAGAACGTAACGAACGGGACAATATCCGATCTTAGTCCGTCAGAAGAAGGATTTGATATAGTAACGATGTTCGATGTCCTCGAACATCTGAATGACCCGATAAAGGAACTTAACGCCATCAACCATAGGATGAGAAAAGGCGGGATACTGGCACTATCAACTCTTGACATAGACAGCATGCTGCCCAAGGTCCTTGGCGAAAGATGGCCCTGGCTCATGGATATGCACATATATTATTTTGATCCGGGGATCATAGAACAGATGCTTAAAAAGACCGGCTTCAAAGTCGTTTACTCCTGCAACTACACACATATCATCAGTGTGGACTATCTTCTGATGAAACTCGAGAACATGTCCGTATGGGGTGCCGGGATCCTCGGAAGATCATTAAGAATGATCGGAGCGAACAATATACGGATACCTATCAGTTTTGGGGACATCAAATTATTCGTGGCGGAAAAAATATAGCGATGAAACATTTCATAAAATATGTGCTCATAGGCGCAATGAACACGGTCGTCAGTTATCTGACATACAGCGTGTTACTGGTCCTTGGGCTCAAATACTCTGCCGCTCTGGCATTTTCCTATATTATCGGCATCATGCACAGCTATGCATGGAACAGGTACTGGAACTTCAGGTCAAAGTCCCCGTTCGGAACGGAGACCATGCGGTTCATCCTGGCTTATGTAGTATCGTTCTTTATAAACCTGCTGCTGCTCAAGGCCCTTATCGAGCAAGCGCGTATACAACCTTTCGTCGCGCAGGCGGTCGCGATCGCTCTGACAGCCCCTGCTACATTCCTGCTTATGAGATGCTGGGTCTTTAAGAAGGATATCGTCAGATAAATAGATTATTGTCGGAATTCTCGGCCGCACCGAGATAAGCCGCGACCCCGCCTATCTCGACCCCGTCTATAAGTTCTTCTTTTTTGATCCCCATCATATCCATGCTCATCTGGCATGCAACGATTCGGGCTCCGCCTTTGATAGCATTATCAATGAACGTCTCAAGAGAGTCTATGTTCTTCCTTCTCATTATGAACCGTATCAGTTTAGGCCCTATGCCGAAAAAGTTCATCTGTGAAAGCTTCAATTTAAAGGTTCCCCGCGGCATCATTATCCCGAACATCTTCTCGAAAATGTCCTTTTTTAATCTCGGAGGGTTCTTCTTCCTTAATATATTCAAACCCCAGAATGTGAAGAACATAGTTACTTTCCTGCCGAGAGAAAGACCGCCGCTCGCTATCACGAACGCGGCAATAGCCCTGTCCATGTCCGAGCTGAACACTACTATGGTCTTGTCGTGCGGGATATCTCCTGTGAATGACGCGGCCATTTTTTTCCCTTTCTGCACTCTTGCGGTTATCTTGCCTTCTTTATCCGTCATGGATAAAAGAGTGTTCCCCGTGGTCTTACACCACACATCAACATCGTTCTTGAACCCCGGGTCCGTAGCAGTGATCTCGATAACGTCCCCGACATTTTTATCTTCAAGGGACTTTGCTAAACGCATGATAGGTCCCGGACACTGTATGCCGGTCGCATCCACATAGAATACGGTCCCCTGCCCGCTCACAACGCTTCGCAGTTCATCGGTCTTATCTATGAAATTACCGGAGAATATCCCGACATTCTCCTGTTGCGCGCTTACAAACTTATAAAGCTTAAACCCGCCACTAAGATTGTACACATCATGATAGCCCAGGTTTTTCAGTACCCGGAGAGCATAATAAGCGGTCTTCCCTTGATTGCAGCAAATTACAATCTTTTTGACTCTCGGAAGCTCCGCCGTTCTTTGTCTGAGTTCAGAGAAAGGTATATTTATAGCCCCTTCCACATGGCCTATCCCGTATTCAAGAGAGGTCCTAACATCAAGGATAATGGCTCCCGCGCTTTTTAGCTTGTCCAGTTCATCCAGGAAGACCACAGGATTATTGCCTTCTATCTGGTTTATGGCTATCATTCCCGCAAGATTGACTGGATCTTTTGCCGAAGAATACGGCGGGGCATAAGACAATTCGAGTTCAGCCATGTCATAGACGGTCTTACCGAGTTGGACCAGGGAAGAAACGACATCTATCCTTTTGTCGACCCCTTCTTTTCCTATTATCTGTGCTCCCATGATCCTGCCGTCTTTCGGGCAGAACAGAAGTTTGAACACCATCGGGTAAGCGTCCGGATAATAGCCGGCGTGCGATGACGGCTGAAGATATGCTTTAGAATATTCGATGCCTTTCGCCTTCAGGCTCTTTTCAGAAAGCCCTGTTATCGCAACCGTTATATCGAATACTTTCGCTATAGCCGTCCCGGGGGTCCCTTTATATTCCCTCCCCTTGCCGATGATATTATCGGCAACTATACGTCCTTGTTTATTCGCGGAATTGGCAAGCGGTATCAGTGCACAGGAATCCGATACTATCTCGTTTATCTCTGTGGCATCGCCAAGAGCATAAATATCCGGATCGTTGGTCTCAAGGCGGCCGTTCACTTTTATCCCGCCGAGCCCTCCTATGGTCAGTCCGGCTTCCTTGGCAAGATGGGCCTCCGGCTTTATCCCTATAGATAAGATGACCATATCCGAAGATATCTTTCTGCCGCTCCCAAGCACTGCCTCTATCTTTCCGTCAACTGAAGAGAATTCTTTGACGGCATCTTTAAGAAAAAGCTCTATGTTATTTGATTTTAAGTGCTGATGTATAACGGTCGCCATTTCATAATCGAGGATGTTCATCACTTGCCCGGCAAGCTCCACCACGGAAACGAGCATCCCAAGATCATGAAGGTTTTCCGCCAGTTCAAGACCGATGAATCCTCCGCCTACAACGATCGCCTTCCTAGGTTTTTTTTCGTTTATGAAGGATCTTATAAGGTCCATATCATGCAGGTTCCTTACGGTAAATATCCTCGGATCGTTGATGCCGGGAATAGGAGGCCTTACAGGATAACCTCCGGGGGAAAGCACTAATTTGTCATAAGGCTCTTCGTAGACATTGTTATTACGCAGATCTTTAACTTTTACTTTTTTGTTTTTACGGTCGATGGATATAACCTCGGAAT
>JAKLHX010000028.1 GCA_022709925.1 Candidatus Margulisiibacteriota bacterium | reverse complement strand
AAAGTTCGTTAAAGAACGGCTGACAAAAGGGGAGACCGTTATCCTTGAAGTGGATGTCCAGGGAGCTGCCAGCATAAAAGAGGCCATCTCAAAAAGCGCGATCGATTCTTCCAATGCCGTTTTTGTTTTCCTTATACCTCCATCCGTGGATATACTCGCGTTCAGGCTTAAGAGGCGCAAGACAGAGAAAAAGGAAGAAATGAACTTCAGGTTAAGGAATGCTATTGCCGAGCTGCAGGTCATGGAAAAGTACGATTATATAGTCGTGAACGACAAAGTAGAGTCCGCGGCGGACAAAATCGGTGCTATAATAAAGGTAGAAAAGGAAAGGACTTTTTTAAATTGACAACAACCACAATAGATACTTTATTGAAAAAGATCAGCAACAGGTTCCTTTTGGCGAACGCTATAGCCACAAGGGCAAAGGAGATCATAGACGGATCACTTCCTTATGTTGAGGATTCCAACCCTCTAAACCCGGTAGAGACCTCCATGAACGAGTTCGGCGGCTCAAAATTGGGTATCAAGATACTAGACGGGCCTCCTAAAAGAGAAGAAAAGGCCGTTGAGGCGAAGGATTTTTGGTCAAAAGAAGTGAACCTCGAAAAAGAGGACAAGAAGAAGAGCAAAAAGACAAAAGCCCCAAGCAAAAAGTAGTGGTGTCTTATGACCGGCCGCTTAACGCTCCGCAATAAAAAGATCATTTTAGGCATAACAGGGTGTATCGCCGCCTATAAAAGCGCTGATATCCTGCGTTCTCTTGTTAAAAAAGGGGCTGATGTCTGGGTCGTCATGACGGATTCCGCCCAGGAGTTCATAACCCCTCTCACTTTCAGGACTTTGTCAGGCAATCCCTGCATAACGGACATGTTCGATAAGAACAACGAAACTATGCCTCTGCCTCATATTTCTTTGTCTGACGGAGCGGACCTTCTTCTTGTAGCCCCTGCCACGGCGAATATTTTGGGCAAAGCCGCCAGCGGGATCGCCGATGATATCTTGTCTACGCTGCTTTTATCCTGTTCCTGCAAAAAGATATTCGCCCCTGCCATGAATACAAAGATGTGGGAAAGCAAGATCGTGCAGGATAACCTTAAGAAAGCCCGGTCACTGGGGATAGAAATGGTCGAGCCGGATCTTGGGGAGCTTGCCTGCGGCCAGATAGGCAAAGGTCGTATGGCTCAGGTTGAAATGATCGTCGAGCATGTCGAAAAAGCTATTGGCACCGTTCAGGACCTTGCCGGCAAAAGGATACTCGTAACGGCCGGCGGCACAAAAGAGCTTATAGATCCCGTACGTTTTATAGGGAACATGTCATCCGGCAGGATGGGGTATGAGATCGCAAGGGCCGCTTCCGAAAGAGGCGCCGTTGTCACGTTGATATCCTCTTCGGAGCTGTCCGAGGACCTTCCCGGCGTAACGATACATGCCGTACAAAGCGCCGGTCAGATGTCTCAAGCGGTAAAAGAACATTTGCCTCATAACGATGCTCTTGTCATGGCGGCTGCTGTTTCGGATTTTTCACCGTCAAAAAAGTCTTCCAGGAAGATAAAAAAGGGCGAGGGCCCGTTGAATATATCCCTTGAACCCACTGAAGATATACTCGGTTCTGTTTCCGGGAACAAGAAGGGCAAGATAGTGGTCGGGTTTGCTCTTGAAAGCGAGGATCTCATCGCTAATGCAAAGAAGAAACTTAAAGAGAAACAGTTGGATATGATAGTCGCGAACGACATATCGGCCTTCGGCGCCAAAGATTCCCGGGTCTCTATGATCGAAAAGAACGGGTCCGTCAAGAAATTCCCTATGCAAAGCAAGTATGATACGGCCAACCGTATACTTGACAGAATGTTTTAAAAACCCTTAAAGGCTTACTATATATTTTATGTATGCTCAAGTGATCCTTTCAAGAATATCTTCCTTTCTGGATAAGCCTTTCGTTGATGAGGTCCCGAAAGAGTTCGAGGAGAGCGCAAAGATAGGATCTCAGGTCGCTGTGCCTTTTGGCAGGACCAAAGCGGTGGGATATATAGTCGAGATGTTAGAAAAACCTCCGGAACAGATCAGGAATATCAAGAAGCTGATAGAAGTGAGAGGCAGTTCCCCTCTTTTTTCTGAAAATAGCGTTGAGATAGCAACATGGCTTTCAAGGTATTATGTTTCGTTCTTCGGGTCAGCGCTGCGGATGGTCCTTCCTCCCGGCATATCCGAATTTGAAAAGCCACGCGGCAAAAAAAGGGTTAAGACCGAGGCCGCTACAGAGCGCGCTCATCCTATCAAACAGGCCGATATTAAACTTCCCGAGATCTCGATCCCAGCAAAGAACATATTGGCCCATATCGAGGAAGACATTAAAACAAAGAAGTTCTCGCAAGACCTGATATTTCAGAGGTCTTGCGACAAGGACCTTAAAGTCCTTTATCTCCATATCGCAAAGGCTCTCATTTCAAGCGGAAAGGGGATCATAATCCTTTTCCCTGACATAGAATATCTTTCTCCCGCGGCCGAGCTTTTTACGAAATATTTTGGCGGTGAGACGGCCGTGATCCACAGCTCTATGCCGGAAAAAGAACGTCTTGCGCAGTGGCTGAAGGTCTACAGCGGTGAAAGCCGCATAGTCCTGGGGACAAGGACGGCTGTTTTTGCTCCGGTAAAGGACCTTGGAGCTATCATCATCGACAGGGAAGAGGGTTTTGCCTACAAGCAGGAAACGAGCCCGAAATATAACTGCAGGCAAGCTGCCTGTTTTATCGCTGGCAAAAGATCTATCCCGGTGATCCTTTCTTCATCGTGCCCTGATATCGAGTCTTTTCACGGTTCCCGGTCCTGCGGGGACAAAGTCTTTTTTCTTTCAGAGGACGGCTCCGATAAGAAGACCGGGGCCGCGGAGATCGTCGATATGAACTCGCAGGATAAGACCGGCGGTGTTTTCAGTAAAGAACTTTTTAGCGCTATCTCACAAACCCTGAAAAATAAAGGCAAGGTGCTTTTGATCGTGAACCGTAAAGGTTTTTCGACATACCTTATATGCGCCGATTGCGGAAATCATATAGAATGTCCCAATTGTTCCGTTCCAGTGACCTATTCAGTCCAGGAAAAGAGCATATCGTGCAGGCTTTGCGGGTTTTCCAAAGGAACATCGTCTTTGGTATGTCCGAATTGTCTCGGGCACAGGATAAAATATATGGGTTCCGGAACTCAAAAGATAGAATCCGAGCTTGCCAGGTTCTTTCAAGGCATAAAAACGCTCCGCATCGACAGGGATTCAATAAAAAAAGGCGCTATTTATGACGTCGTCTATGAATTGTTCTCAAAAGGGGATGCGGATGTCTTGATCGGTACGCAGCTTGCGGCAAAGGCGCTCGACCTCTGCGATGTAGACCTTGTCGGGGTCCTTTCCGTAGACAATGCTTTGGGCAGGTCCGATTTCCGGTCCGCGGAAGAGACGTTCAGGCTGATATACAATATTTGCGGCCATAAGAACTCTAAGAGGGTCATCGTCCAGACCTACAAGCCCGAACATTATGCAATAAAATATGCGGCATCTCTTGATTATGAAGGTTTCTATGACAGGGAGATAGAACAGAGAAAGGAATCAGGGGATCCGCCTTTCGGACAGATGATCAGCATTCTAATTTCCGGAAAAGACAAAGATCATGCCATGAGAGTGATCAGCGATATGACCAAGCCTTTGGAGAGATACAACGACATAAAGGTCTTCGGCCCGGTGCAGGCCTCTCATGCAAAGGTCAGGGGAATGAACAGATGGCAGATATTGATAAAAGGGCCGTGTTTGGATATGATTAAAGCAGATCTGATGGGGGCCGTCCATGCTTTAAAGGACAGAAAAATAAAGATAAGCATAGATGTCGATCCGATAAGCGTAATGTGAGGACGTAACAATGGCAAAATTAAAGATATTGATACAGGGCAATCCGATACTGAAGAAAAAAGCTAAAGCCGTCAAAAAAGTCACTAAAGACCATCAAAAGCTCATAGATGATATGGTTGAAACGATGATAGTTGCTCCCGGGGTCGGGCTTGCCGCTCCTCAGGTCGGGGTTTCCGAAAGGATTATAGTCGTGCTTGTCGAAGGGCAGCTTTACTGTGTGGTAAATCCAAAGATAATAAAAAAATCAGGCAAGATCGCCTGTTATGAAGGCTGCTTAAGCGTTCCGCTCGTAGAGGCCCCTGTAGAGCGTTTCAAGAGTATCTGCATAAAGGGGATGGATAAATTCGGGAAACCGATCACTATAAATGCGCAGGACCTTCTTTCTGTGGTTTTTCAGCATGAGATAGACCATCTGGACGGTATATTGTTCGTTGAGAGGGTCAAGGACCCTTCTTTGATAAGGTTGAAAGACCAAAAAGAAGAAATAATAATATGAAGATAGTATTCATGGGAAGCCCAGCAGAGGCAGCCGGAGTACTGAATGATCTTATTGAGTCAAAGAAAGATGTCGTTTCTGTCGTCACACAGCCGGACAAGCGCAAGGGCAGGGGGTTAAAGGTTTCTCCGAGCCCGGTCGCGCTAGTCGCCGAAGAACATAATATCCCTTTGATCAAACCTCAAAAGCTGGACGAAGAAGCCGTTAAAGACATCCTGTTTTTCGGGCCGGACCTTATAGTTGTCGTGGCTTACGGGAAGATCCTCCCCAAAAAGCTTCTCGACACGCCTAAATACGGCTGTATCAATCTTCACGCTTCGCTCTTGCCGCTGCACAGGGGCGCATCCCCGATACAATCATGCCTCCTCTGCGGCGAGAGGAATACCGGGATTACTGTCATGCAGATGAACGAAAGGCTTGATGAGGGGGATATTATACTGCAGGAGGCTGTGACCGTCGGTGAGTGTGATGATGCGTCGGCCTTGTCAAAAAAAATATTTGAAGCAGGGACCAAAGTTCTGTTGCAAGTGATAAGTGATATTGAGAACGGTAATGTCCTGAAAATGACCCCTCAAGACCATTCAAGAGCAGCTTATTGTAAAGTGATAAAAAAATCAGAAGGGCTTGTGGATTTTTCAAAAGACAGCAGGTCCATACTGAACAAAATAAGGGCTTTTTCTCCTTGGCCCGGAGCTTATACGTTTTACGGCGAAAAAATGATCAAGATCATTTCGGCCGAAATATCCGATGACGGTTCAGAAAGACAAATGCCGGGTTGCGTGACAAAGACAGTAAAAGGCAAAGGGTTCATAGTAGGGACAGGGGACGGCGGCATACTTATAAAAGAAGTCCAGCCGGAAAATTCCAAAAAAATGACCGCCGAAGAGTTCTTGAACGGTTACAGAGTGAAAGAAGGCGACAAGTTCTTTAAGGAGTGATCTTATGAAAAAAATCATCCCTATAGTCCTGATTGTCCTGATGATCATTTTTGCGGCGGTAAAACTCATTGATCCGGGTGCCAAAAACCCTGAGTCTACCGTAAGGGCTTTTACGGAGAACCTCTTTAAGTCCGCCCCGCCTGAATTTAACCGTACCGCAATAAAGAACACAGTGGACCAGCTCAGCGTCTCGGCAAAGAAGAACATAACGAGCCTCGGTGCCCTTGCAAATTTTGCCGGTGTCCAAGATATTCCCGACCTGGGATATAGGATCGTTGCCATATATAAGAAAGATAACAGGGCCGCCGTAAAAGCGCGTTGGGATTATTCCGCGGGCCCTGTGATCAAGCTTTTTTATCTTGTTCGGGAAAACGGTAAGTGGAAGATAGAATCAATAAAGAACAATGGTAATTAGGGTCATTTCTTGCTTATGACTATTGCATTGCTTACGGGCCTTCCTGATCCGAAGACCTTCGACCCGTTGACCACCATAGCGGAAGACCCACCTCCGTCAAGATTCATAGCGTCGTAAGCCCCGAGATCTATCATGAGCCTGGCGAGCTCATTCAAAGTAGCGCTGCCCGCCACGGCGAAAATAAGTTGTCCTCCTCCGGTTATTCCTACAGCAGTCCTTGCAGCTCTGCTTTTTGCCACGTCGTTGCGGAACCGTTCTTCTTTTGATGTGACGCAGGCCTTTCCGCTATGCACTAATCTTGGCCCTCCGGCGATAACATGTTCCATACTGCTGAGGTCCGGGCTTGCCATAAAGAACCATTTTATCTCGTCCCCGGTCTTGATCCGGTCTTTTAATACGTCTCCGGTCAGGCCGAGAGCGGAAACTATGAACCCGTTCTTTGGGACCTTTGTTTCCCCATAGGTTATTTTTGTCACTTTACCGTTCTCTACCACTATATTCGTGGAGGAACCTGAAGGGTCGGTGCTCTGGTAGTCCGGAGTGTATACCATTATGTAGTCTTTTTTCAGCGGTTGGTTGACCCCGGAAAAGGAGAGGGTCTCGTCGCCTTTTAGCTTAAGGTATCCGTTCATTTTTACGCTGTTTATCGAAGCGGTCCCGTCCTTGTACATTATAAGGGCGGTCCTGTTCATGAGCGGAGTTGAGATTATCTGCCCGTTTATTATAAGCGCCCCGACAGGAGTCCCGTCGGCAAAGAAAAAACTGCCGTTCACGGCCGCTAAAGCGCCCATCATTTTTGCGAAGGACGGGACTGTCTTTTTTGCGAAATGGCTGTATTTTCCGCCTTTATCTTCGGAGAATCCCAGGAATCCCATGAGCGATCCGAAGATATTATTGCCATCCTTTGCCTTTATGTTCGATACCGCCATGATAGGGGATATATCAAATTTTTTGGGGTCCGCCAAAAGAGCGAAGGCTTTTATGCGGCTGTCTCTTATCGTCTGTTCTACTTTGAACATAGACAACCCATCCGATATATTGTTAGTGTGTTTCAGGGAGCTCCGTGTTGCAGGCGGTCCTTCCGGATCTGTTTCTTCAATATATTCCGCGACTTCCTCTGTCCCTTGTGTTTCCGGGGTTTGTACCATGTCCCTGTTCAGATCTATCACTATCCTATACGGTTCCTTCAGCGTGAAGACCCTGTCTTTTACAGGTCGTGCCGGAGAGATATCTATTTTTAATGCGGTCCCGTTCTGCGATACAACAAAAGAATCTATCATGGCATCGAGGACCTTATACGTTTTTAATTCTTCTTTTGCATTCGTCCAGGGGATCATGATTGAAAGTTTGTTCTGGACCGAGGTCGTTTCAAAAGTGGTCTCTTCAGACAGGTCAAGGACTATGCGGATCTTTTCGGAAGAGATATTATGCCTTATAGAAGTGAGCTCGTTGGCAGCGCATAAGGGCATAATTAGAACAAGGGAAATCGCCGCAATAACGACCTTTTTCATGGGACGTTATACCTTAAGCACCGCACCTGTATTTGCTGAAGTTACAAAGTGCGCATAGCGTGCAAGATAGCCTGAAAGTTTTTTCTTTTGAGGCGTCCAGTTCTTCAGTCTTGCATCTATCTCTTCTTTGCTTAATTTTAGTTCCAATTTTCTTTGAGGGATATTTATCTCTATCTCATCCCCGTCTCTTATTATCGCTATAGGGCCGCCTTCAGCGGCTTCCGGTGAGATATGCCCGATCGCAGAACCTCTTGTCCCTCCAGAGAACCTTCCATCCGTTATAAGTCCGACCTTTTCCCCAAGTCCCATGCCGACTATTGCGGCGGTGGGGGACAGCATTTCTCTCATTCCGGGACCGCCTTTAGGCCCTTCATATCTTATGACCACTATATCCCCTGCCTTTATTTTCCCGTCCATTATGGCTTTCATGGCATGTTCTTCTCCGTCAAAACATTTTGCTTTGCCGGTTATCGTCTTTGCGTTCTCCGATACCGCGGTCTGTTTTACTACGGAGCCGTTAGGGGCAAGGTTCCCTTTTAACACCGCTATTCCGCCTTCTTTATGATACGGATCTTCGGTTGAGCGGATGACATCGTTGTCCAGTACTTCGCCTTCTTTTGCGAGTTGTTTCACCGACTTGCCGGAAACGGTCTCTCCGTCGTTTATAAGGTCTATGAGCACATGCATTGCAGCCTGTACTCCTCCCGCATATTCAAAGTCTTCCATGAAATGATTCCCGCCGGGTCTTAAATTGGTTATGTGCGGTGTTTTCTTGCTGATCTCTTCTATGGTGTCCAGCGATACTTCCACTCCGACCTCATGCGCGATCGCAGGGATATGGAGCGCCGCGTTGGTCGATCCTCCGAGTGCCATGTCTATGCGGATGCCGTTCATTATCGCGTTCTTTGTCATGATCTTTCTTGGGGTTATGTTGTTCTTTACAAGCTCCACTATCTTTTCTCCGCTCTCATAAGCGATCATTCTTTTCTTTGAAGATACTGCAAGAGCAGTGCCGCATCCCGGCAGGGACATACCGATGGCTTCCGTGACGCATGCCATGGTATTTGCCGTGTAGAGCCCCGCGCATGAACCGACCCCTGGACAAGCGCACGTTTCCAGTTCAGTGAGCTCTTCTTTGGATATTTTTCCGTTTTGACAGGCGGCTAATGCTTCGAAGGTGTCTTTTACAAGGTCCGTCTTTTTACCTCTATGCCGTCCGGAGAGCATGGGGCCGACAGTTACTACTATACAGGGGATGTCGAGCCTTCCGGCTGCCATGAGCATTCCGGGAGTTACCTTGTCACAAGCCGTAAGAAGGACCAATCCGTCGAGTGCGTGTGCTTTTGCAACAGATTCCACTTCATCGGCTATAAGTTCTCTTGAAGGCAGGGAATAGTGCATTCCCTCGTGTCCCATCGCGATACCGTCGCATATGGCAGGAACGCCGAATTCAAAAGCGACACCTCCGCCGGAATGTATCCCTTTTGCGATTATGTTCGCGAAATCCCTCATATTGATATGTCCGGGGACCAGGTCCGTAAAACTATTCGCGATCCCTATGAAAGGTTTGTCGAGGCTTTTTCTTGACACTCCCGTAGCATGGAGCAAAGACCTGTGAGGGGCCCTTTCTATTCCTTTTTTTATACTGTCGCTTTTCATATAATATTCCTCCGATAGATGGGGTTTGGTTTAGAAAAATTATAGCACTTTTGAGCGGCTAATTATCGTTCCTGTTCAGTTCGAACCAGGTTCCGGCGGCTGAATCGTAGAAAAGCATGAGCGTATCGCCGTTGCCGAGAGTAAAGCTTACTTTGCTTGAAAGAGATATTCCGTTCCCGTCATTGAATTTCACGGTATTGGTGTCGCTGGTGCCGCGGAGTATTATTACCTGTCCGTCCTGTCCGGCGGCTATCTGAGGGTTCGCTGTGACGATCACTGCTTCTCCGTTGCCTTGGATCCTTATAAGTTTTTTGTTTAGCATAGCTGCTGTTATTCCTGGTGCGGCGGAAACATTGTTGGTCTCGGATTGGGGATATATGACCTCAGCGCTTGCCCTCAAAGAGCCAGATACCGATAGAGAGTCCAATGTGCCGACCCCTGTTATGTTTGAAAAAGTCCCGGAGGCCAGAGATTCATTGGTTACTGATGAAGGAGCCAGTTTTGCTGCCGTAATGGCATTCCCGGCGATATATGCGCTGGTGATCCCCAAAGGCATTACTTCCAGAGACCCGTAAGAATTCCTCCTAAGGGTTATATTATCTGGTTCTGCGCTTCCGCTCCCTCCGCCCGATACTGCCGACCAGTTGAGAGCGCTTCCGCTCCATCTTAAATACCAATTCTCTTCAGGGGCATTGCTTGCAGCTATTGCTCCCTCTGTAATGGCGCGAGTCGCGATCTCAAAAGATGTGATCCCTCGAGGCTTGATCTTTAGGGCATTTGATTCGATGGTCAATGTCGAGTTGTCGACAACAGCTTCAAGCGTAGTTATATTGCCGGATTCGGTCTTTGACAGCCCTCTTCCCGCTTCAACGGTCAAAATATTACCTGATTGTGAGGCTGAGGTCTGTATCGTGCCGTCAGGATATTTTATTCCTCCCGAGGTTAGTTCTATTGTTCCGGCAACTGTGAGCCTTGAAGTCGCGTCGGTAGTTCCAATACCTACATTGCCTCCCGGTTGTATGATCAAGCGTTTGTTGTAATTTGAGCCGTCATATTCCTGTACGGCGAAATAATTTGTTTCTCCGGCTAGTTGAGTATGCAGCAACTCCCAAGACCTATTTGCCGACCAGAGCTGGAGGCCTGAATAGTTGTATGTATCGCCGGAACCCTGAAGCTTTACATAAGAACCGCTGACGCCGCTGTAAACATGTAAAAGCGCATTGGCATCATTTGTTCCTATCCCGACATTGTTGTAGAAAGTGTATTTGCTGCCCGGTCCTGTGCCAAATATCCCCGGCATAATAGCTTCCGCAGAGACCTTATTTGCTGAATATATGAGATCGATCTTGTCATCCGTGACGGCGCTTGTAGCTATCTTTGTAGAGGTTATTGAGTAGTCTGAAACACTTGCGGCAGAAGAAGCCGTACCCGACAGAGTAGAGTAGGCGGCAGTATCGGCAGTTATGGCAGTAGCCGCGGAAGTAGCAGACCCGGCGACAGCGGCGTAGTTGGCTATATTGGCAGTGGCGGCAGA
>JAKLHX010000027.1 GCA_022709925.1 Candidatus Margulisiibacteriota bacterium | reverse complement strand
ATTCGGCTGCAGCACTCCAAGATATGTATATATTGTCTTATCTCCGGCATTGACCGCGACATTATAGTTCTGATAAGCGTTCCTCGGGTTGAATAAAAAAGCCTCATTCAGATCCTTGATGTTCAAGAGCGTTGAAAGCTTCTTGCGCGGGTAGCAGTTCGTTCCGTAAGACACCGCATCAAGCCGGACATCCGCGCCAGCGACAAGGTCGTGTATTACATGCCCTCCGCCGTATTTGAACTCTCCCGGGAATACTTTGTTCTCCGGGTCGTCATCCGGCAGCTGGGTAGCCCCCAAATATAGGTCGACCGCTGCAAGTCCGGCATATGCCTCAACCCCGTTCAGCCAGGCTTTTTGGATCTTTATTTTGGGTTTTGTATGGCCAACGTTCAGGAAAAGGCCGGACGAACACATAGGGCCGAAAGTCCCGGTGGTCACGACGTCGACCTTCTTTGCCGCTTTTTCTATGCCTTCTTTTTCCACAAGGTCGATGAGCTCTTCCGCGTTCACGACTACGGCCTTGCCTTTCTTTATCTTCTCGTTTATCTCTTCAATGGTCCTTATTTGTTTGCTCATAGCAATATCCTTTCTTTATTTCTCCGGCCTAAACGCCCCTTTAATGGGGCTGCGCATTATCCATGACATGGTCCGTATCCTCCATAAAAACAAAAAAACCCGGTGCTAAAAGCCCCGAGTTAAATTTTTACCGGCGAGTTTAGCACATTTATATAGCGCAGCAATCGACCTCAAATCAGCGCTTTCTGGTATTTATTCTACACCCTAAAAACAACACTGTCAAACATGCTTCGTGCTGTGAAAAAAACCGTGAAATTTCACATTAATTGAGTCGATAAGGACTTGAGCGAATTTTTGATTGTGAACACAAGGAGCATAAACCATGGCATTGACAATGACGGGTCCGGCGTTAAGACAATCTTTTCAGGCGAGGTTCCAGCATGCACCATCGGCGGTTTTCAGGGCGCCGGGGAGGGCGAATATAATAGGGGAGCATGTGGACTATTCCTCCAAATTCAAAGGGCCTGGATACGGGCACAATTATTCCATGCCGTTCGCGCTTCCTTTCGGGGTTTGTGTCGCTGCCGCGAAAACACAGAACGGCAAAGTAACTGTGCATTCCGCTAATTTTGACGGATCAATGGAATTTGATCCTAAAAATCTCCCTTCAGAACCGTCAAAAACATCGTGGGAAAATTATGTTTATGGTGTTTTTGAAGCCGCGAGACAGGCCGGACTGCCAATAACTTCGGGCCTTGATATGCAGATATCAGGGGATGTTCCTATCGGCGCGGGGATATCATCTTCGGCCGCTCTAACCGTAGCCCAACATTTGGCTCTTAACCGTCTCTTTTCTTGGGATGTCGAAAAAACGACGATAGCGAGACTCGCGCAGGCGGCCGAACATTCCAGGTTTGTCGGCACAAAATGCGGACTGTTGGACCAAACCGCCTCGTTATTCTCTCAAGACGGCAAAGCGATCCTAATAGATTACGGCAATATGGACGATATAAAGCCCGTGGACCTTTCTCCCTTGACCTCCCGCGGATATAAATTCCTTTTGGTCAACAGCGGCGTAGAACGCCTGTTGGGAGGGACATATTATAACGACAGGAGGGCGGAACTGGAGTCTGCCGGAAGGGTACTTGCCAGAGCGATATATCCTCGGCTTTCATATGTGTCACAGTATACTCTTGCCGATCTGGCCTGCTTGCAAGAAAGCTTTTCCAAATATGTGGATATGGATGATGTCCCTTTTCATATGAAAGACATGACAAAAGAGGATGCCTCGACAATCCTTTATAAACGTGCCAGATTCGTACTGGCGGAAAAGCAAAGGACCTGGAATTTCTTTAATGCATTGACCGGATCGGTGTGGATCCCTTCGGGAGACATCCCTGCATTTTGTTCGGAACTAGTTAATGGATGTGGTGACGGACTTTCTCACGACGGGGATTTTCAGATAAGCACCACGGTCCTTAGAGATGCTGACGGCCGTGTTTCTGAAGAAAGGCACTATATGGACCTTTTAAGGGGTGCGTTGGGATGGGGCATAAGTGATTCTGAAGAGTATAAAAACCAACCTGCGCCATTTGGTATTCGCCTCATGGGAGGCGGCGGCGGAGGGAACCTTATCGCGCTTCTTCCGGAACGATACGACACCCCTGCTTTGAGGCGATCCGTGGCGGATGCTTATTCGGCCGCACAGAAAGAACAGGGATACGGTACTGATTATGGAATTGAATTTTATGAGGCAACTCCATCCGCCGGTGCCGGAGAAGTCCTCGAATAAAAAGTCTGAAATTTCTTAAAAATACCGTCGATATGGAAGCGACGCAAAGATCATAAGAGAAAAAATGAGGAGGTGTAAGAAGTCTAAAAATCCGTGAGGTAGAAAAACCCGGAAAAATTTAAGAAAATATAATTGCAGGAGGAGAGAAGCAATGATGGCAACAACACTTAAGATCGGGAATTACAGGTCCGGAATGACCCAACTACCCAACAATATAATGACGCATCCTTTGTTGTCACCCAGAGCAATGCAGGCAAGAGCGGTTGCGAAGCTAGGGATAGGGGATGTGAGATTGAGTGCAGATCAAAAGGCAAGACTTGTTGCTGGAGATATCGAAATGCTGTCCCGTCAGGAAATATTCCCGGGACTTAAAAATGCAAGATATTTTGGGCCACAGTCCAGCGAAATGGTAGGATATCGTTATTTTTGTCCGGATATCAAGGTGCCAAGTATTGATATGAGAATGGGCGAGGTTCTTAATTTTGCGATGCCTGCATGGCACTTTAATACGACAGGTACGGATATGTTCAGCGGCTTTGCCACGGTTAAGCATCCTTGGGACAATATGAGGGATCCCCTTGCTCAATCTCTGGTAAGACTTAGAGCCCTGGTAGAATTTTGTGCCAAAATGGGCATTCCGAATCATTGCTGGCATGATGGTGATTATGTCGACCTTACTCAGCCGATAAAAGATGCCGAAGCGCAGTTCACTTTGGTCGGGGATTCGATGAAAGAGCTTCAGGACCAAAGCGGAATAAAGACAGGTTGGGGAACAAACCAATTCTTTGCAATTCCTCTTTACAGAAAAGGGGCCGGGACAAGCCCTTATATGCCGGCTTTTATCCGTGCGGCCAGACAAGCAAAGCAGTCGATAGATACCGCAATAAAACTCGGAGCGAAGAGATTTGTATTCTGGGGTGGCAGAGAAGGGATATATCATCTTCTTAGCACTTTAACTGACCGCGAGAAGAAGACCTTGGCGGCATTTCTTTGGATGTGCGTAAAACATGCTGACGCACAAGGGTTTTTCGCGAACGGCGGAAAATTCCTTATAGAGCCAAAAGGGAAAGAGCCAACAGCCCATCAGTATGATAAAGATGTAGAGACCTGCATAGCATTCCTTAAAGAGAACGGTCTTGAAAAATATTTCGGCTTCAATGTTGAGGTCAACCATGCTTATCTTGCTGGGAATAGTGCAAAACATGAGTTCCGTATGGCAATAGACAGACAAATGCTCGGGGGGATAGATGCGAACCAGGGCAACGTTTTCTTGGGATGGGACCTAGATCTTTATGCCGCTGACCTTCAGTCGGGCTTGGATATCGGTGAAGCCGCTTATAATAACAAAGGGCTTCAAGGCGGAGTGATAAACCATGATGCGAAACTTCAGGGCTTCTATATGCCCGAATATCCGATGAGTATGGCATTGGCAGTATGGGCAGCCCAGGATTCATGTACTATCGGGGTCTGGCAAGCACATTTCAATGCTCTTGATGGCAGGGTTGCTAGGATGGTAGCGGATAGATATAAGACATGGGAAGGAGATGTCGCCGCCAATATATTGGCAGGGAACACTACGTTAGATTCTTTATCTCCTTTAGCTTTGGAGATGGAAGGACAAGGGTTGTTTGAGACAGTTCCTCCAGATCCTTATGAAACAATGGAGAGGATCATGGCGGACCAGACTATAGGATTAAAACAAAAGATAGCCGCCGAAGTAAGACGCCAAGGGTTCTAATAGTTCAGGGATTAACAAAGAAAAGGCCTCCGACACAATGTCGGGGGCCTTTTTGTTCGCTCCGATTTTTGAAATTCAGCCTAAAAATTCACGATAATTATGTAGGAAGGTGTTTTATGGTAAGTCCTATAAGTCTACGTGCCGTACAATTGCCGGGCGGCGGCTTTAAAAGAATGTGGGCGCCCAATCTGAACAGGAAATTCCCTCTGGTAGCTCCGGATATCCCGGAAATAGTACCTCGGGGGCCTTTCAGGTTGATTTCAACCACTAAAAGGGCCGGCGCCGTTCTGCGCCCGGGCGGAGAATGCGTTGAACAAATAGGCGGAATGGAAGTCTGGAAGACATTGCTTGTCAACGAGATAGCTTATATAGATCCCCTGGTCATAGACCCGATAAAGATGGAGAGATTCGCAAAAAGCGCCGTTAACAGGAACCTGCTCATGTCTTGCGGGCTTAGAGTCAGAGGTAACGATTATTCTTCATCTGAGATTTCAAGCGCGATCTGCGGAAGGATGATGGACCCTACGGACGAGAACTATATCAGGGTGCTTACTCCCGAAGAAATAATCGCCCAGCATGACGGGCTTTCGTATGAAGAGCTTGTGAGCCAACTGCCTTCGCGGTTAGGCAGAACGGTTCCGTTAAGCGCATATCCTATGGTCGCAGAGTTTCTGGGATTTGCCTACGGGGAATATTTATCGAGAGAAGATTTTATTGATGGAGATACTATAAGAAGCTATGTTGCCGAATATCCCGGCAGATGCGATAAGTTCCTGTTGAACAGGTCGGCCGTGGAGCTCTCCCATTTTTTTCTTGAGATCTTTTTGCGCGGCAACGACGAGGTCGGATATGAGGTTGTGCCGCCCGAAGTCGCAAACCAGGTATGTAAAATGATCGCCGACCTTTTTAAGGGTTGATTAAAAGCTTTCCAGGTTATAGAATCCATTTATCATGAGCTCTTTCTATTGGGCGATACTTGCTGCGGTTGTCTGGGGGGTCGTCCCGCTCATCGAAAAAGCCGGACTGGTGAAGGTCGCTCCGCTGGTCGGGCTTTTTTACAGATGTCTGGGCGTAGTGCTCGGTCTTTTGATGCTCCTGATATTCATCATAAAACCGGAAGAGATAAAGTCCGTCGATATGAGGTCCGCTTTGCTTATAGCTCTCGGAGGCTTTCTGGCAAGTTTTGTGGCCCAGATATTCTTTTATAACGCGTTAAAATCCGGAAGCGTTTCGATGGTTGTCCCGCTTTCCGGCAGTTATCCTCTCATTGCGTTCATACTCGGGATACTTCTGCTCGGAGAATCTTTCAACGTACCAAAGCTTATAGGGGTCTTTTTTATCGTCCTCGGCATGTGGATGCTAAAGATCGGCTGAAACTTTTTACATGCTATAATCTCTTTACTTATGGACCTCAATGCCCTGAGAAAATTTAACTACGGCGTCTATATCGTTTCGTCAAAAAAGAACGACGGGGCTTTCAACGGACAGATAGCAAATACGGTCTTTCAGGTGACTTCGGAACCGGTTCAGATAGCCGTGTGCATAAATACGGGCAATTATACCCATGGGTTCATATCCGAAAGCGGGCTTTTTTCCGTTTCCATACTGTCCAAGGATGCTCCATTAAAGTTCATAGGGCAGTTCGGCTTTAAGAGCGGCAGGGATACGGACAAGTTCGAAGGCGTAAAGTATTTTCTCGGGCCGTCGGGCGTGCCCGTGGTCATGGACTATTCGGTCGCGAGCCTTGAAGCGGAAGTCGTTTCAAGGCTTGATGTGGGGACGCACACTCTTTTTATAGGGAAAGTCTCGGATTGTAAGATGTTCTCGGACCTTGAGCCGATGACTTATGAATATTATCATTTGGTAAAAGGCGGAAAGTCGCCCAAGGCCGCCCCTACATATATAGCGGAGGTCAACTCATGATACTTGAGATAATTTTAAGGACGGTAGTCCCTATAATCCTGCTGATAATCATAGGGTTTGCCTCAAGACATTTCCGGATCTTTAAGGCCGGAGATGAAAAAGCTTTTGCTTCGTACGTGTTCTTCCTGGCGCTTCCCGCGCTGTTCTTTGTGAATATGTCAGAGCTGTTGATAAGCAGGCAGGTCTTTTATTATATGCTTGCTACAGCCGTCCCTCCGGTAGCCGCAACGCTTTTTTATCTTTTACTTTCATTTGTTCTCAGGTTAAAAAAAGAACACTTCTACTTCTTGGTATTTTCGACTGTTTTCGGGAGTTACGCGTTTTTTGGCATCCCTTTTATGATATTCGCGTTTCCCGGAAGGCCGGCGGAGGCGGTTTCCGTGCTTTCTTCGGCTTCGATCTCCATAACAGGGGTATTTTTGACCATTCTTGTGCTCGAGCTTTATAAGATAGGGAGTGCGTCTTTGCTGTCCGCGGCAAAGACCCTGCCGTCTAAGTTCTTAAAGAACCCGTTAATCCTTTCTATTGTCCTTGGCCTTCTGCTTGCGGTGTTCAAGATCAAGATCCCTGTTTTTCTCTCGTCTTCCCTTCATATGTTAGGAGAGACCACGGCGACCGTATCATTGTTCATGCTGGGCCTTTTTTTATACGGCAGGAAATACGAAAGTCTTTCAAAGGCGTTTGTCCTTAGTGCTGTCAGGGCCGTCCTTATGCCCGGCGTCGCGGTCGTTGCCATGGCTTATTTCGGGATAAGCGGACTGCCCGCAACTATATCCATTCTCATGGCGGCCATGCCTGTGGCGATATCAATGATCGTGCTCAGCGAACGCTACGATTTCTATAAGGAGACCACGGCTTCGCTCACTCTTGTATCTACTCTGGGCTCGATAGTTTACCTCCCTCTGTGGATAATATTCCTTGGTACCAGATAAAAAAACAAAAGGAGACGGTGATATGGCAGCAAGAAAAATAAAAGAAGGCATATATTCTGTGGGGGCAATTGATTTTGACAGGAGGTTGTTCGATGAGCTCATTCCTCTGCCGGACGGCACCAGCTACAACTCCTACATCATCAAGGGCGCTGAAAAGACCGCTCTTGTGGATACCGTGGACCCGGCGAAGAAAGAGACATTGAAAAGGAACCTATCCGAGTTAGGCATAAAAAAAATAGATTATATAATCTGCCACCACGCCGAACAGGACCATTCCGGTTCGATCCCCGATGTGCTCGACTGGTTCCCCGGCTCAAAGGTCGTAACAAATGCGAAATGCAAATCAATGCTTCAGGATTTGCTTATTATCCCGGACGAGAAATTTATCGTGATATCTGACAAAGAAAAACTGTCTCTTGGCGATAAAACACTGGAATTTATAATTGCTCCATGGGTGCATTGGCCGGAGACGATGTTCACGTATGTCCATGAAGACAAGATCCTTCTGTCCTGCGATTTTTTAGGTTCTCATACGGCTTCAAGCGAGCTTTTTGTGAAGAACGAAGCCGAAGTTTACAGGGCGGCAAAAAGATATTATGCCGAAATAATGATGCCTTTCCGCACGAGCATAAAGAACCATCTTAAAATGTTGGAGCAATACGATATAGGCATGGTCTGTCCGAGCCACGGGCAGGTCTATCAATCCCCAAAATTCATCATCGATGCTTATAAGGATTGGACAGGCGATGCAACAAAAAATGAGGTCGTTCTTCCTTATGTGTCCATGCATGGCAGTGTGGAAAGAATGGTCGAGTATTTTACCGGAGAACTTATAAAGCTCGGGGTGGAAGTAAAGCCTTTCAACCTTCCAAAGACGGATGTCGGCGAGCTTGCGATGTCTTTGGTCGATGCGTCAACGATCGTTATAGGAGCTTCTGCTGTTTTGGCCCAAGCGCATCCTCAAGCCGTGTATGCCGCGTACCTGGCAAATGCCCTGCGGCCAAAAACAAAGTTCGTTTCCATGATAGGGTCTTTCGGGTGGGGGGCAAAACTGGTCGAGACTATAACCGGTCTTCTGCCGAATTTAAAAGCGGAAGTGATAGAGCCGGTCATAGCCAAAGGGCATCCGAAGGACGGGGACTTTGCCAAGCTTAAGGATCTGGCCGCCGTCATTGCGCAAAAACATAAGGCTGCTTGACAGACCTCTTATATTTGTATATAATTCATAATTGTAATGAGTACAAATATGGAGAATGCAAGGAAACGTTTGGAGTCAAAAGGCATTAGGCCCACCTACCAGAGAATGGCCGTTCTTTCTTTTTTGCTTGGCAACAGGACGCATCCGTCCGTTGAAGATATATATGAAGAGCTTTTGAGGGACATCCCGACCATCTCAAAGACCACGGTCTATAATACTCTGCAGATGCTCTCTGGGAACGGGCTTGTAAGCCACCTCAATATATTTGATTCGCAATCCCGTTATGACGGGTTCACGGAGCCGCATCATCATTTTTTATGCGAGTCGTGTGGCAAACTCATCGACCTGATGATAAAATGTCCAAATGCCAAGATAGGCTGCGTCATGGGGCATAAAATCAACGAGGTGCACGGATATTTTAAGGGTATTTGCAAGGATTGCCTCAAAAAAGAAAGGAGAAGATAATCATGAAAAAGTACGAATGTCTGGTTTGCGGATATGTCTATGATCCGGCAAAAGGGGATCCGGACGGCGGGATAGCTCCCGGCACTGCTTTTGAACAGATACCGGATTCATGGGTGTGTCCTGTATGCGGCGCCGGTAAAGACCAATTTAAAGCGGTGGAGTAAAGCAAAAGGCATAAATCAGAAGAGGGGAGGGACTCTATATGGCTGTAAAAGAAAGGTTGGAAGTATATAAGTGCGGGGTCTGCGGCAATATGGTCGAGGTGTTGCATGTCGGGGGAGGAGAGCTTGTCTGTTGCGGGCAGCCGATGAACCTTCTTGTGGCGAACACGACTGATGCGGCAAAAGAAAAACATGTCCCGGTCGTGGAAAAGATTTCAGACGGTTACAAGGTAAAGATCGGCTCCGTCGCGCATCCTATGGAAGAAAAACATTATATTGAATGGGTTCAAGTGATAGCAGGGGACAAGTCTTACAGAGAGTTCTTAAAGCCGGGGATCGTGCCTGAAGCGGTGTTTAAATTAGCCGAAGGGGCGGTCACCGCAAGAGAATATTGCAACATCCACGGTCTGTGGAAAGCGTAATCCCTCACCCCTAACCCCTCTCCCAAAGGGAGCGGGGAATACAAAAAAAGGAGAAGAACAATGGCCAAGTCGATAAAAGGGACGAAGACCGAAAAAAATCTGCTCGCGTCGTTTGCCGGAGAATCGCAGGCGCGCAACAGGTACACTTATTTTGCATCAGTGGCAAAAAAAGAGGGGTATGAGCAGATAGCGGATATATTTTTGGTAACTGCCGATAATGAGAAAGAGCACGCCAAAAGGTTCTTTAAGCTTCTTGAAGGCGGAGAATTGAAGATCGAAGCTTCTTATCCGGCCGGCATCATAGGGACCACAGCTCAAAATCTTGAGGAAGCAGCCGCCGGCGAAAAAATGGAATGGACGGTCCTTTATAAGGAAGCCGCCGATATCGCCGATCAGGAAGGATTCCCTGAAGTGGCTACGCAATTCAGAGAAATAGCCGAGGTCGAGGCCGAGCATGAGAAAAGGTATAGGAAACTTCTTGCGAACGTGAAAGAAGGAAAGGTCTTCAAGAAAGACAAACCCGTTAAATGGCGCTGCCGCAACTGCGGTTATGTCCATGAAGGGCCCGAAGCTCCTAAAGAATGTCCGGCCTGCGCCCATCCGCAAGCTTATTACGAATTGCTTTGCGAGAATTACTAAAAGCGCTAAAGTGTTGAAGGCTGAAGATCTGAAGTTGCGGGATACTCCGGCTTCAGTGATTCAGCTCTTCAGCTCTGTCTAATATGCAAAAACTCATACGGTCCGTTAACAAACTAAAAAAAACGCCGATAAAAAAAATTATCGACAAACGCATATCATCTTTCAAATCTCTCGGCAAAGAACATGAAGACGAGATCTTTAAAGAACTTTGTTTTTGTATAATGACCGCCAATTTCAGCGCAGACAGGGGTATAGAGATACAGAAAAAGATCGGGGACGGTTTTTTGTCCTGCAATGAGCCCTCCATGGCAAACAAACTTAAGGAATGCGGACACAGGTTCCCGAATGCCAGGGCTGGATATATAGTAGAGGCGAGAAAACATAAGAGCTCGTTGATGGAAGAACTCCGGTCTTTGAAAGGCGACAATGCCGTAAGGGAATGGATCGCAAAGAACATAAAGGGGCTCGGGTTGAAAGAGTCCAGCCATTTTTTACGCAATATAGGCAGGGATGATTGCGCGATAATAGATTTTCATATAGTGGACATACTCGCGGATCACGGAATTATAAAAAAACCGAAGACGCTGACAAAAAAAACGTACCTTGAAATAGAGTCGGTGTTGAAAAAAATGGCGGGAAAACTGGGGCTTACGCTGGCACAGCTCGACCTTTATCTCTGGTATCTTGAGACGGGTAAAGTGCTAAAATAATAGTTGATGAAAAAATATCTTTACGGCCCGGCTTCCGTC
>JAKLHX010000026.1 GCA_022709925.1 Candidatus Margulisiibacteriota bacterium | reverse complement strand
AAGAGAAGCCGATAGGAGCGATAGTACAGTTCGGAGGGCAAACGCCTCTTAAGCTTGCGATCCCTCTCGAGAAAGCCGGGGTCCGGCTTCTCGGGACTTCGTCCGACTCAATAGATATTGCCGAAGACAGGAAAAGGTTCGAGAAGATGCTTCAAAAACTCGATATCCCGCGGCCGCAGAACGGCAGCGCTATGTCGCAGGAAGAAGCAGTCATTATAGCCCAGAAGATCGGTTATCCGGTACTGGTCAGGCCGTCTTATGTGTTGGGCGGCAGGGCCATGCAGATCGTGTATGACGAACACATGCTTAGGGATTATATGGCAAAGGCCACTTCCGTTTCTCCGGACCATCCGATATTGATAGATCAGTTCCTGGAAGACGCGATAGAGATCGATGTTGATTGTGTTTGCGACGGCAAGGAGGTCATGATCGCCGGGATAATGGAGCATATCGAAGAAGCCGGTATCCACAGCGGCGACAGCGCCTGCGTGATCCCCCCTTATTCTTTGAGCCTCGAAGCGATCGAGAAGATAAGGGAATATACCAAAATAATGGCTAAAAAGTTAAAGGTCGTCGGTCTTATGAACGTCCAATATGCTTATAAGAACGAAAGGGTCTATGTCCTTGAAGTGAACCCAAGGGCATCCAGAACGGTCCCGTTCGTCAGCAAAGCTACCGGCATGCCATGGGCCAAGATCGCCGCAAGGGTCATGGCGGGGAAGACATTGAAAAGTCTGGGAGTAAAAGAAAAGACCCCGAAACATATTTCCGTAAAAGAAGCCGTCCTGCCGTTCATAAAGTTCTTGAAACAGGACATCACTCTCGGTCCCGAGATGAGGTCTACCGGAGAGGTAATGGGGATCTCGGACAATTTCGGCGAGGCTTTTGCCAAGGCGCAAATGGGGGCGGGCGAGAAGCTTCCTCTTTCAGGGGCCGTGTTCATCTCCGTGAAGGACAAGGATAAGCGGTCGATAATATCCATCGCAAAAAACTTCTCTCTTCTGGGATTTGAGATAGTCGCTACCGAAGGGACCGCGAATTCCCTGTGCAGGGGAGGAGTTCCGGCCAGACGCGTAAACAAAGTTAGCGAGGGCAGGCCAGATATAGTCGATGAGATCAAGTCCGGAAAGATAAGCTATGTCATCAATACTCCTATGGGCAAGGGGCCCAGGAGTGACGATGTCCTGATAAGAAGAGAAGCCCTCATGAAGAACATACTTGTAGTGACCACGATATCAGGAGCCTACGCGCTTTCGAACGCGCTTGAGGCCATAAAAAACAAGGATGTGCTCGTCAAAGCCTTGCAGGAATATTTTTTATAGTGTAATCTGGCTACATGTCTGCATAAAAAGTCTTAATTAAGGAGGTGATTGTAAGTGGAAGGTTATTGCGTGAAATGCAAAAGCAAAAGAGAAATGAAAGATGCGAAGGAAGTAAAGCTTAAGAACGGCAAGCCGGCGGTCAGCGGGACCTGTTCAAGCTGCGGCACCAAAATGTTTAAAATAGGGGCGGCAAAATAAGATGATCCGGCCCAAAGATTTTGTCCATCTGCATGTGCACAGCGAATTTAGCTTGCTTGACGGCGCCAGCCGTATAAGCGATATCGTTAAAAGGGTGAAAGAATTAGGCATGGACGCTGTTGCCGTTACTGATCACGGCAACATGTGTTCTGCCATAAAGTTTTATCTTGAGGCGAAAAAGCAGGGTATACAGCCGATAATAGGCTGTGAAGCTTATCTTGCGCCGCGCACACGGTTCGATAAGGAGACAAAGCAGGACAGGTCTCCGTACCACATAACTCTTATAGCCAAGAACAACTCTGGCTATAAGAACCTGCTTTCGTTGGTCAGCCTTTCAAATACCGAAGGATTCTATCAAAAACCCCGTATCGACAAAGATATATTGTCGAAATACAGAGAAGGCCTCATAGTGCTAAGCGGGTGCCTTGCCGGAGAGATCCCGTCCCTTCTGCTTGCAGGCGAAGAAAAAAAAGCTATTGAAACAGCGGCCTGGTTCAAAGATGTTTTTGGGCAGGACTTTTATCTTGAGATAATGAATAACGGGATCCCTGAGCAGATCCCTGTCCTGAAGAAAATAGCCGAGATGGCTAAAAAATTGGGGATAGGGCTTATTGCCACGAACGATTCGCACTACACCAAAAAAGAAGACCACAGAGCCCAAGATGTTCTCATGTGCATCGGTACCGGAAGATTCGTAGATGAAGAAGGCAGGATGAAGTTCAGCGGAGAGGAATTTTATATAAAATCCGCAGAAGAGATGGCTTCTGTCTTTTCAGAATATCCGGAAGCCATAGAGAACTCGATCGAGATAAAAGACAAATGCAAGCTCGAGATCGAAACAGGGATACTGCATTTTCCTGATTTCCCGGTGCCTGACGGCTCAAGCCACAACGAGTATTTGCGGAAGCTCGCAAAAGAGGGGATACAAAAAAGATACGGAGAAAAACCTTCTAAAAAAGTTGAGGAAAGATTGGAGTACGAGCTTTCAGTGATAGAAAAGATGGGTTATGCTCCTTTCTTCCTAATAGTCCAGGATTTTATTAACTTTGCCAAGAACAAAGGCATAGAAGTGGGGCCGGGGCGAGGATCTGCCGCAGGCAGCATAGTGTCTTACGCGACAGGGATCACGGATATCGATCCTTTGAAATATGACCTGATATTTGAAAGGTTCTTGAACATCGAAAGAGTGACCATGCCGGATATAGACACGGATTTCTGTTATGAGCGGCGTCAGGAAGTGATAGATTATGTTTCCCGTCGGTACGGCAGCGATCATGTTGCCCAGATAGTCACTTTTGGAACTATGGCCGCCAGAGGGGCTATAAGAGATGTGGGAAGGGTCCTCAGGATCCCTCTGACCGAAGTCGATAGGATCGCCAAGATGATACCCATTGGACCGGATTCTACCATAGACGGAGCTCTTGCAAGCGTCAAGGAGTTCCGTGAGGCTTATAATTCCGATCCTGTGGTAAAGAACCTTATAGATACGGCAAAGACCCTCGAAGGGCTTTCCAGGCATGCTTCCGTACATGCCGCGGGAGTTGTCATCTCTGAAAAGCCGCTGTCTGAATATGTCCCTCTTCAGACTTCCGGAGATGATCAGATAGTCACGCAGTACTCGATGAAAGAGCTTGAAAAGATCGGCCTTCTCAAGATGGATTTTCTCGGTCTGAGGAACCTTACGATGATCGCCCATGCTGTCGCGCTCATAGAAAAGGACGAGAACAAGAAGATCGATATCAAGAACCTCCCTCTGGATGACAAAAAGACTTACGAGCTTTTGGCAAAAGGCGAGACCGTTGGGGTCTTTCAGCTTGAGGGACAGGGAATGAGAGCGCTCATTAAGAACCTTGAGCCGGGGAAATTCGAGGAAATTATCGCTCTTCTTGCTCTGTACAGACCTGGACCGCTTGAAAGCGGCATGGTCGAAGATTTTGTCAACAGGAAAAAAGGCGTGAATAAGGTCACTTATGAACTTGATGAGCTAGAACCTATATTGAAAGAAACATACGGAGTGATCCTATACCAGGAACAGGTGATGCAGATCGCAAGCGCCATAGCGGGATTTACCATGGGGGAAGCGGATGTCCTCAGGTATGCGATGGGAAAGAAGAACCCTCTTGAGATGGCAAGACAAAGGGATAAGTTCATTACGGGCGCCGTTAAAAAAGGCTTCCCTGAAAAGAAGGCCAAGGACCTTTTTGATCTCTGCGAAAAATTCGCCGGTTACGGGTTCAACAAGTCTCACAGCACAGCCTACGCTATGATATCTTATCAGACGGCATATCTTAAAGCGAACTATCCGGTAGAATTCATGGCGGCTCTTTTGACTTCGGTCATGGGAGATACCGACAAGGTCAGTTTTTACATAACCGAATCCAATAAGATGGGAGTAAAGGTCCTTCCTCCCGACGTTAACGAGAGTTTTAAAGATTTTAGTTCCGGCAAGGACAGCATAAGGTTCGGTCTTGCGGCCATAAAGAATGTGGGGTATGGCGCCATAGATTCCATCCTTGATTCCCGTAAAAAGGACGGTCCTTTCAAGTCGTTCAAGGATTTTTGCGCCCGCATAGATACCCGGCTTGTGAACAAAAAGGTCGTGGAAAGCCTTATAAAATCTGGGGCTTTCGGGTCTTTAGGTGTGAGCCGGGCCTCACTCTTATCTAAATACGAAAACATAATGTCGAGGGCCGCCAAGAACGTTCCCAACAAAAAACAGGCAACCCTTTTTGGCGATCTTGTATCTGTCGAAGAACCTTCCGACGATACCGATGCTGATAACATCGAGGAATTCTCGAAAGACCAGATATTAAGGATGGAAAAAGAATATTTGGGGATATATGTCACGGACCATCCTTTGCATCATATAAGAGACCAGCTTGAGATGAGGGTAAGCTGCAAGATGTCGGACTTGAGCGCCAAGGGTCCGGGAAGTCCCGTTACAATAGGGGGGCTCCTTAAGAACGCAAGGAAAATAACAACGCGCAAGAACGATCTTATGATGATCGGACAACTGGAAGACCTTACGGGATCCGTAACGACCGTGTTCTTCCCGAAGACTTATGAAAAGTTCTCGTTTTTACTCGCAGAAGACACGCCCCTTATAGTAAAGGGCAAGGTCGAGTCAAGGAATGATGAGCCTCAGGTCGTTGCGGAAACCGTTGAGCCTCTTGAGAATGTCAATGCAAAAAGGAGCATCCATATAAAGCTTGATCCCCATGTCAAGCAGGACGACCTTTCCAGGTTAAAGACCATTTTGGCGATGTTCAAAGGGGAAGAGGAAACATACATCCATATTGGTGATAAAATAGTATCAGCATCTGAAAGCTACGGGACGTCTATAAACCCGGCATTGATAAGCAATATAGAACAGGTCACCGGTCCGGGTTCTACCTGGATAGATTTTAAGAGCCAATAAACCAAGGCTGCCAAGGAGGAGATGATTATGATCGAATTTAAATATGACCAGAACGGGCTAATTCCGGCTATTGTTCAGGACCATAAAACAGGGGAAGTCCTTATGCTCGCATATATGAACAAAGAATCTTTGGAGAGGACGATAAAAGAGAAGAGGGCATGGTACTGGAGCCGAAGCAGGCAAAAGTTCTGGATGAAGGGGGAGACTTCAGGCCATGTGCAAGATGTAAAAGAAGCATATTATGACTGCGATGCCGATGCTATACTTATAAAAGTGGAACAGACCGGGCCTGCTTGTCATACGGGCAACCGAAGTTGTTTTTTTAGGAAAATCGAGTTATAATTAACACATAACGATGCAAAAACTGGAAATAGAAGCTAATATCAGAACAGGCAAACCGAACAGCGTTCGGTTCAAAGGATCAATCCCGGCGATAGTTTATGGGCAGGGGATTGAGCCTGTACAGATCGAAGTTGATAAGAAACGCGTATCTTCGTTCTTCTCAAAAGGGGCGAATAAGAACGCTCTTATTTCCCTAAATGTGAAGAATGCCGGTAAAACACAGACCATACCGGTATTGCCGCACGATATGCAGATAGATCCGATGACCGACCAGATCATGCACATAGATTTCCTCAAGATCAACATGGAAGAGGAAATAAGGACCAAGATATCCATATCTTTTGTCGGCGAACCTCAAGGGGTCAAGCTGGATGGAGGGATATTGGTGCATTCTCTCAGGCAGCTAGAGATAAAATGTCTTCCCGGAAATATCCCGGACAAAATAACCGTGGATGTTTCTTCCCTGAACATAGGACAATCGTTGAAAGTGTCCGATATCGTTCCTCCTTCCGGTATAACTATCGTTACTCCTAAGGATGAACCGGTCGCTATAGTTACACAGCCGAGCAAGGATGAAGAACCCGTTGTTGCCGCCGCTGCTGCTGAAGGTGCTGTTGCCGAAGCGGGTGCCGAAGGCGCCGCTGCTGCAGGTGCCGAAGGTGCCGCCGCTGCTCCGGCTGCCGGCGCAGCTGATGCAAAAGCTAAAGCCGCACCAGCCGATGATGCCAAGGCCAAAGCTCCGCAAAAACCCCAAAAATAGCCCGAATACCGCAAGTTTTGCATAAATAGCAACGATATATATCTAGATAAAGAATGTCCATGCTTTCATTTGACATTCGAGCGCTAAAAATATATCATTTTATGGAGGAATAAAATATGGCTGAAATGCAGACTTCTGCCGGCGGCATACATCCGGGAAAACCCATCATATGGCCTAACTTAAAGAGCCAGCAGACCCAGACACAGACCACCCAGCAGGATGCTACTCAAACGCAACAGCAGTCGAGCACATCTTCGGCCGCACAGACCGCTCAATCGACAACTAATGCAACGCCGACACAGGCCGTGCAAAATGCTTCGACCACTACCGCCGCCACGGCAACAGCTTCTGCATCCAGTTCATCGTCAGCCCCGGTAGTCAGAGAGCTGACGATAAATGATGTTACATCCCATCTGGCTTCGATCAACCTTCCTTCGACTGAGGCGAATGTAAAGCTTGCTTCCCTTATGTTAAGGTTCGGCGTGGAATTAAGCCGTGAGAACTTCATAAAAGCACTGGGAATGATCGAAGGATCGAACAAATCGACCAGCACGCAGGAAGCTGCGCTTGTGCTTTTGTCAAAAGGGATCACTAATTCTTCGGAGGCGGTAAGGATGTTGTCCAACCAGCTTTCTGAAACGCCCAATATAACCGGACAGTTGTCTTCCATAAAAGCGGCTCTATCCCAGCTTTCGGCTTCTATACCTATGAACCCGACGATGTTCTCTCCGACAATGCTTGCCCAAATCACGGCTCTTGTTTCTCAATTCTCCGCGATAATCGACGACCTGCCGAAAAAATACAAATTCGGGTCAGAAGGGTCCGCGGCGATAGGGCGCGACGACCTGATAAACGATGTCCGGGCGCTCAGCTCTCTCCTTGACGGGATACAGAATAGCGCCATATCTAAAGAGAGCATGGCAACCCCGGAAAATGAGGCCGTAAGGTCCGGGATAATATCGGCCTCTAAAAAAATGGGCGACCTTTTGGATAATTTATTGTCGCAGTCCCTGCTCAGCCAGAGGTCTGCAAAGAGCTCTCTTGGGCAAGAGGATTATTTGTACTATCAGATACCGAACAACCTTTTTACTCCGCCTTCCAGCGTGGAAATAATAGTGAAGCAGGACCAGAGCAAAAGGAATACGGTCGACCTTGACGACACCCATATAGCTATAGGTCTTGAGACTGAAGCTCTCGGGAAAATGGTCGTTTCCGTTATAGTGAAAGATAAGAACGTAAAGATGCTGTTCAATACTGAAGTCGATGAGACTAAAAGATTGTGCGATCAGGAAAGCGTAAGCCTAAAGAAAAATCTTTCTGAAAAAGGATATAATGTCGAAGAATGCCAGGCCCGCGTGAACAAGTCGATGTGCAGCATAAAGCCGTTCCTTATACCGCTGCTGGGACTTGAGAGACTTTTTAGAATAGATAATACGGTGTAACACAAATAATGCCAGACAAAAAAGACCTGCTTAAGAACATAAAAAAGAAAGAACAGCTCGATAACATTCCCGATAAAAAACGCACGGCCATAGCTCTCAGGTATGATGTTGAAAAAGATGCCGCGCCCCTGGTCTTGGCTTCCGGCCGAGGTGTTGTGGCGGACGAGATACTCAGGATCGCGGATGAGAACAAGATCCCTCTTTATGAGAATACCAAACTGGCCGAGCTGCTTTCAAAGCTGGAATTGGATGCCCAGATACCTCCCGAATTATATACGCTTGTCGCAGAAGTCCTTTTCTTTGTCTATCAGCTGGACAAGATGGCCGAAAAACGGAAGACCCTCTATAAGAAGATAAAAAGCTGATCCCTTGTTGTTTTTTCCTGGCAGCCGTAACTTTGACACAAAAAAACGTTGCATTTTCGCGTCCTTTGTGTATAATATATAATAAAATAAAATCTCCGCATATGAAAAAAGGATAAATGGCAGACCGCATTCTTGAAATAGGCAAAAGCGCTCTTGAAACTTCAGACATGAAGGCAAGGATGCTGATGAACAATGTGGTCAATGCCCAGACCCCGGGGTATAAAAAATCCGACGTCGTGACTAATTCATTCCCTGTTGCCCTTGAGAACGCCACAAAGACAGTTGAAAACCGCAGCAACAGTACTTTAATGGCCCCGCAGACAGTAGGGACTTATAACAATCTCCAGCAGGGTGCATTGTTCAAGACCGGCGGTATGACGGACCTTGCCATAGGCGGCGACGGCTATTTTGCCGTGCAATCTTCGGAAGGGGAAGTTTTTACAAGGGATGGGCGGATGTATATAGACGAATCCGGAAGACTTGTGACACAATCCGGGAATTTTCCAGTGCTTGGCCAGGGCGGTCCGATAACGGTAATGCCGGGATCTAAACTTGAGATATCGAAATATGGCTCTGTGATGGTCGATGATGCGGAGATCGACAAAATACGCGTGGTGAAGTTCGAGAACCCTAAAGACCTCAGATCGATGAACAACTCTTTTTTTAAGATACCTCCTGAAGGAACGGCCTATCAGGAAGACCAAAATCCGAACATAGCCCAAGGCTTTATAGAATCTTCGAATGTGAGCGTGATCGACGAGATGGCCAATCTGATAGCCGTCCAAAAATCTTATGAGCTTGCGGCAAAGATAGTCAGGACAAGAGAAGGCAACCTGCAGAGCGTTATTGAAATAGGCAGGCCATCGCAGTAATCCCGGTATTATCGGGATAGAAGGAGGGGGATATGTTTCAGCCTCTATATGTTGCGGCAACCGGGCTAAATACTTTTGAAGAAGAGATGTCCGATATCACCAACAATCTTGCGAACTCAAAGACGGTCGCATTTAAAAAGGGCCGTGTGGAAAAAGAAAGCATGTTTTACGTCGATAAAAGGTTCTCGACCTATCTTGACGATGAGATGGCAAAGCATAATGTCGAATCTTCGGGGACAAAGAGGAACCTGGAATCCGGTCTGGGAGTGAGAATAGTCGGCACTCCAAAAGATTTTTCTCAGGGTACGATAGAGGTCACCAACAATCCTCTGGATTTTGCCATACAGGGCGAAGGGTTCTTTCAGGTAAAGCTTCCCGACGGCACAAATGCGTATACCAGGGCCGGGAACTTCCATGTCGATGATGCTGGCAACCTTGTCGATCCAAACGGGAAGATCCTTGACCCCGCGATAGTATTCCCGGACGGGACCACAAGCGTACTGGTCAAATACGACGGGACGATCCTGGTGTCTATCAATGATTCCCTCGATCTTAAGGAGATAGGCCAGCTTAACCTTTCTAAATTCACCAATCCTTCCGGACTTAAGAGCCTTGGGCAGAATCTTTATGCTCAAACTCCGGCTTCCGGCGACCCTATAGTTGGGGTTCCAGGCCAGACAGGTTTCGGTACGATACAACAATCTTCTCTTGAACAGTCGAATGTCGACGTTATATCAGAAATGATGAAGATGATAATGATCCAAAGGGTCTTTGATACCGTTACAAAGGCCATCCAGAGCTATGAAGGGATGGTCAGTTCCGCGATCCAGATGAAGTCAACTTAAAGGGGGTTGGAATTGGCAATTAAACGGACATATAGAGTATTCGCACTTACGGCCATAGTTCTGTCTTTGTTTATCAGTCCCGTATTCTCTAAAACCGCGGATAAAGTACAGGATATTTTGAGGCGCGAGATAGTAAAGAGGACCCCGTCTTATGAAAAAGCCAAGATCGATCTGTCTTTCAGGAATTTATCGGATATGGCGGCTTTTGACGGGAAAGAGGATGTTCTTAAGTTCAAGGTGTCCTATCCCGAGAACATGCGGTTTGCCGGAGATATAGTGGTCCCGATAGATGTCTATTCCGGGAGCGATCTTTTGCGCCGCGTGAACCTCCGGACTACAGTAAAGATATTCTCCAGGGTATTGACCGCATCGCAAAAAATAAAAAAAGGGGACCTTTTTAGCTCTGCAAATATCGAGGTCGCGGACAAAGAGATCTCTTACTTGCCGTCCGACCCCGTCTTTAACGAAAAGACCGTTATCGGCAAACAGTCGGCGACTTATCTGCCGAAAGGAGCTGTGATTTTGGGGTGGATGGCAAAGGACGCTCCTTCGATAAAGAACGGAAGTACCGTTGACCTGATAAAGATGCTTAACGGCATTTTGGTAAAAGTGAAGGCATTGGCTGTTGAAGACGGCTATATCAATGGTACGATAAGGGTTAAGAACATAGATTCTAAAAAAGTGGTCGAAGCCAGGGTCTTAAGTTCTAGAGAGGTTGAAGCGATATGATCTTAAGGCAGATGTGCCATGCAAAAATGCACAGATTAAAAGTGACCGAAGCTTGTATAGATTACGAGGGAAGTCTTACTGTCGACGAAGAACTTCTGTCGGCGGCAGGCATGCTTCCCGGTGAAAAGGTCCAGGTCGTGAACATAAATAACGGCCAAAGGTTTGAAACGTATCTGATCGCCGGACAAAAAGGTTCTGGGATCGTTTGCCTGAACGGAGGCGCCGCCAGGATGGGGACGGTGAACGACCTCATAATAGTCATATCGTATGCCCTGGCTGATGAGGCGGGAAT
>JAKLHX010000025.1 GCA_022709925.1 Candidatus Margulisiibacteriota bacterium | reverse complement strand
TATCCCTGATTCGCACAAGCAGCAAATGCCCGGATATTTGCCGCCATTTATAAGCAGGCTATGGAAGAGAATATTTGTATACGGGCTTACAAAAGAATATATAAGGCGTAAATCACTTGAAATGTTTCCTGGAGATAGACCCTGCTGAAAGACGGTTCTCATCATCAAAGATCGTAGTTTTGCCAGTTCCTTATGAAGGCACGACCACTTATGGTAAGGGCACAAAGAACGGTCCCTCCGCGATACTCAAGGCTTCCCAGATAGTCGAAGATTATGATATAGAACTCGGCTATGAGCCGTATAAAAAAGTAGGCGGCATACATACAACCAAGCCGGTCAATGTCTCAAAAGATCCCCATTCTCAAATATATAAGGCCGTAAAAAGTGTAATAGCCGAAAAAAAGATACCTGTCATGTTGGGCGGCGAGCATTCCGTAAGCTACGGCGCGGTAAGAGCCGCGAAAGAATATTATCCGGGTCTTTCGGTCCTGCAGTTCGATGCGCATGCCGACTTAAGGGACTCTTATCACGGTTCGCAGCATAATCATGCCTGCGTCATGAGGCGAATAAGATCTATGTGTCCGGCCGTGCAGGTAGGCATCAGGAGTCAGGATGGTGAAGAAGCCGAATATATAAAGAACAACGATCTTGCAGGGAGCATGTTCTATGCGCATGATTATGACGGGTCGTCCGTGCCTGATATCGTGAACCAGCTATCAAAAGATGTTTATATCACTATAGATGTCGATGCTTTTGATCCGTCGGTCATCCCTGCTACGGGGACCCCTGAACCGGGCGGACTTTTGTGGTACCAAGTCCTTGAGATATTAAAGGCAGTGATAGCCGAAAGGAATATCGTGGGAGTCGATGTTGTCGAGCTTGCTCCGAAACCAAACCTTCATTATGCGGATTATACGATAGCGAAGCTGGTCTATAAGATAATAGGGTATATCAGCCTAAAGTTTTGAATTTATAACTTCATTCAGCCTTTTCAAGGATGCTTCCTTGCCGATCAATTCAACGGTGTCGAACATAGGAGGGGAGTCCGAGCGTCCCGTAAGCGCGACGCGCGCCGGATGTATGACCTTTCCCGCTTTTATCCCCATGTCTTTGGCAAGGTTCCTGAAAACGGGCTCGATGTTCTCTTTGGTGAAAGGCTCTACGGTTTCCAGCGCTTTTGCGAGCCGGGTCAATATTTCTTTTACCCCTTCTTCTTTGAGGTGTTTTTCGGATGATAGAGGATCGTATTTTATCTCGTCCAGGAAGAAAAAATCGCAGAGCCCGACTATGTCGTTGAGCGTCCTCATCCTCTCCTGGATGCAGACGATTATTTTTTTTATCCTTTCTTTTCCTTCGGGAGTGCTTTCAATGTCCTTTACTTCAGGGTACGCGCTCTCAAGCATGTTCCTTGTCTCTTCCAAAAGCTTTTCCGGGGCCATTTGCCTGATATAGCTTGCGTTCATCCAGGTCAGTTTTTCTATGTCAAAGACCGCGGAGGTCTTGTTCACCCTGCTTATGTTGAAAAGGTCGATCAGTTCCTGCCGAGAGAATATTTCCCTGTCGCCGTGTCCCCATCCGAGGCGCGCCAAATAGTTTATCATCGCTTCCGACAGGAACCCCATCTTTTTATATTCGATCACGGATGTAGCTCCGTGCCTTTTGCTCAGCCTTGTCTTGTCTGGCCCGAGTATCATCGGGATGTGGGCGAATTTCGGGACATCGAACCCGAGAGCCTGATATATAAGGACCTGTCTGGGCGTGTTTGATAGATGATCATCGCCTCTTATAACATGGGATATCTCCATAAGATGGTCGTCTATCACAACGGCGAAGTTATAGGTCGGGAACCCGTCCGATTTGGTGATCACGAAATCGTCAAGAAGTCCGTTCTCGAACCTTATGTCATCCCTTATGAGGTCTTTTACTATCGTCGCGCCTTCTTGGGGCGTCTTTAACCTTACGACCCTGCTTCTTCCTTCTTTTTCGAACTGGTCTATCTGTTCTTTCGTTAGGCATCTGCATTTGCCGCTGTATTTTGGCGCTTCTTTTTTTTCTTCCGCTTCTTTGCGTTGTGCGGCAAGCTCTTCCGCGCTGCAGTAGCAATAATATGCTTTACCTTCTTTGATAAGCTGGTCGCAGTACTTTTTATATAGTTCCATCCTCTGGCTTTGATAGAACGGTCCCTCGTCCCAGTCCATTCCGAGCCATTTCATTCCTTCTATTATCGCTGCCACGGCCTCTTCATTGTGTCTTTGCTGGTCGGTATCTTCTATCCTAAGGACGAAGACTCCTTTGTTCTGTCTTGCGAAAAGCCAGTTGTAGAGCGCTGTGCGGGCACCTCCGACGTGCAGATACCCGGTAGGGCTCGGGGCGAACCTTACGCGGACTTTTTTGTTTGAAGAATCCATATTTATAGTATACAATTATGTAGCTGATATGACAAATATCTTAAGATTCGACAAACAAAGCCCTCACCCTTGGTCCCTCTCCCAGAGGGAGAGGGATGATGAAAAGGCTTTGTACTGTACCCCTCGCCCTTTGGGAGAGGGGTTAGGGGTGAGGGTCATAATCGCCGCTTTATTCTTGCTTTTTTCTTTTTCCTCCGCATTTGCGAACGCTTTCCTGGATTCGGTAGTGAAAGACGGGATCGGTGTGCGTCCTCTAGGCATGGGAGGGGCGTTCGTCTCGGTCAGTGACGACAACAACAGCATCTATTACAATCCCGGAGCGCTTGCCGATGCCAAGGCCCAGTACATCAGGGGTTATATGGACATGAACACCGATTATTATGCGGCAAATGATTGTTACACCGTTTCTATGCCGCAAGCCGGCTGGGGATATTGGAATGTCGCAGATAAGAGCGGGAACCAGGCCTGTGTTACGGCATTCTCTTTCGGCACAAAGGGGCAGAACGGAATAGGCTGGGGGCTTACATACAAGAATATAGCATGGAACTCTTCCGGTACGGACTCCAGGGGTTGGACGGTCGATGCCGGCCTCAAGGCACCGCTTTCAAAAGAGATGACGGCCGGGATACTTATACAAGACCTTTTTAAGAATGCGGCTCCTTTATCTACTTCCATAAGGACAGGTGTTTCTATCGCTCCCGAGATGATCAAGGGGACCATCCTTGTCGCCGAAGGCGAATTCAGGAACCTTAAAGCGAAAACAGGCGCGGATGCCTACATGCACTACGGCGCCGAGACTAAACTTACCGACGGGCTTGTGATAAGAGGAGGATGGAGCAAGAACAAATTCACCGGTGGTGCCACCATGGTCCTTCCTTATATAGTCCTGGATTACGCGGTCATCGTTAATTCCGATGAGAAGAATACACAAATGGTAGGTTTCAGGCTTTCTGAGGACAAATGATCATTTTTTCGCGTTAGCTTCTTCGGACACTATTATATAAGTTATCTTCTCCGGCGCATGCATGTTCAGCTTGTTCTTTGCGACTGAATCTATCCTCCAAAGCGACTCTTTTTTTGCGACCTTTGCTGCCAGATCGCGGTTTTTATCCCTTAATGAGCTGAATTCTTTTTTTGCGGAATTTATGTTGTATCCGACATAAGCTATTTGAGTGTTTATGAATATGTGTACGATCCCTATGCCCATAAGCAGAAAAAGTATCGGAAGTATCTTCTTTGTCATTTATATCCTTTCGGCCACCCGTAACTTTGCGCTTCTTGCTCTCGGGTTCGCACGTGTTTCTTCGTCGGAAGGGGCCACGGGCTTTTTTGTAAGTATCCGGACCTTTTTCTTGTGGCCGCATACGCAGCTCGGGACTTCCGGGCCGCATAGGCAATCCGTCGCTTCTTTTTTGAACACGTTCTTTGTTATCTTGTCTTCCAGGCTATGGTACGATATTACAGCAATGCGCCCTCCTTTTTCAAGGCTTTCTATCGCGTCGGGAAGAGCTTTTTCGAGGCTTGACATCTCATCGTTAACTTTGATCCTTATCGCCTGAAATACCCTCGACATTGAATCCGTCCGGCTTCTTGACGGGACCGATCCCGCTATTATATCGGACAATTCTTTCGTGGTCCTTAACGGCCGGTGCTTTACTATTGCCGAGGCGATCCTTTTTGAAAAATGTTCCTGTCCGTACCGTGAGAATATCTCCACAAGTTCGCTCTCGGTAAGTTTGTTGATTATATCTTTTGCGGACAAAGCGGTCTCTCTGCCCATTCTCATGTCCAAAGGGCCTTCTTTGCTATAGCTGAATCCTCTGTCCGGTGAATCTATCTGATGCGAAGAAACACCAAGATCGAAGATTATGCCTTTTATACCCGGGATGTTCATTGAATTCAGAATGGACCTTATGTTAGCGAAATTGTCGTTTATGAAGATAGAGTACCCTTCAAAATCTGCCAGTGTCTTTTCGCACTGCTCTATTGCCTCTTCGTCCCTGTCGATAGCTATCAATTTCCCGCCCGGGGTTATTTTTTCTAGGATGTTCCTTGAATATCCGCCGCCTCCGGCCGTTGCGTCCACCCAGAACCCCTCTTTAGTGGGGTTTAAGAGTTCCAGAGTTTCCTTAAGTAATACAGGGATATGATATGTCATTTGTAGTGCTGAAGGCTGAAGTTTGAAGTCCATATTTATTATTCCGGGCTTCAGCGCTTCAGTTCTTTAGTTCTTCAGCTCTCATTCTATCTTATGTTGAAACTTGTTAGCAACTGGGATATATTTACTCTCATGATACTTGATAAGATCATTGCTACCAAAATAGAAGAAGTGGGTAGTCTCAAGGAGAGATACGGCACGGAGTATTTTGCGGGAGCGATATCCGAGTCCTCAAAGGATTTTGCGGGGGCCATAAAAGAACCGGTTTCATTGATAGCGGAAGTAAAAAAAACTTCGCCTTCGGCCGGGGTCATAAGTCTGGACTTTGATCCTTTAAAGACCGCTTTGTCCTATGAGAAGGCCGGCGCGAAGGCCGTTTCCGTGCTGACTGACGAGCGATATTTTCAAGGGTCCGTCGATTATCTTAAAGATATCTCTGCGAATATAGGCATTCCTGTCCTGCGCAAGGATTTTATTGTTGACGAGATACAGGTATACCAAGCAAGGTACTATGGCGCGGACGCCATACTGTTGATAGCGGCCGTGCTAACGGACGAAAAAATAAGGAGGTTCTCTCTTATAGCTGATGATTGCGGCATGGATGTCCTTTTGGAGGTGCATGACAGGGCTGAGATGTTGAGAGCTCTTGAATGCGGCTCCGGCATAATAGGCATAAACAACAGGGACCTTAAGACCTTTAAGGTCAATTTTGATACGACACTTGAGCTTGCTGCTCTTGTCCCCGGCCGTGAGGACCGGATACTTGTTTCAGAGAGCGGGATAAACTCTCCCGATCAGGTGACCAGGTTGAAAGTCGCAGGTATAAATGCTGTGTTGATAGGGGAAGAGCTGATGAAAGCCCCTGATACAGCTAAAAGAATAAAGGAATTAGGTTTTTAAAAGTGACAAAAATAAAGATCTGCGGGATAACCAATCTGAAAGATGCTCTTCTTGCCTGTAAATACGGTGCGGATGCCGTTGGTTTTATTTTTGCCAAAAGTCCCAGGCGCATATCCTTGAGAGCGGCCGCTCAAATATCCAAGAAGATCCCGTCCTCGGTGATGAGGGTAGGGGTTTTCGCGGACCAGAGCGCGGACCTCATAAACAAAGCAGTAAAACAGTGCGGTCTTGATTGCGTCCAGCTGCACGGGGATGAATCCCCGGCTTTCTGCAGGAAGATCAGGGCAAAGGTCATAAAGGCTTTTAGGGTGAAAAATACCGTCATACTGTCGGACATAAAGAAATACAAGGTCGACGCGATACTTCTTGACACTTATTCTTCGGATAAACGAGGGGGCACAGGAAAGACATTTGATTGGGGGCTGGTATCGGCCGTCAGGAAACTTAAAGTCCCGCTGTTCCTGTCGGGCGGGCTCAATTGCGACAACCTGCCTTGCGCCATAAGGCAGGTAAAACCGACGGCAGTGGACCTTTCCAGCGGAGTGGAATCAAGTCCAGGGAAGAAAAATGCAAGGAAGATGAAAAGAGCCATTGAAATAGTTAAATGCAAGGGTATAATTTGATTTAAAGGAGGGCTGATATATGGAACAAAAACATTTCCATGAGTCTAAAAAAGACCTCCAGTTCATAGTCAACGACGGGATCATCTACAACAAGCGCGATATCATGTATCTTCTCTGGGACCTTGGCTATATAACCTATTACGAGATAGAAGGGGAGAAGGTCCTAAACAGGGGTAAGGGGTATATAATGCGCGTTTCCGCGAACAGCGAAGACCCGACCCTGTTCCTGAATGGAAGGGTGTATATAAACGTCAACAGCGTCGATTATTTAAAGGTTCGCAAGATAAAAGAATTCTCTACGATGTATGAGTTGTTCTGCGATAAAAGGGTCATAAAGGTCATCCCTGACAATAAAAAACAGATCTCCCCGCCTTTCAGGTACATTGCCGATGCAATGGTAGGGATCGATGTTGTGACGGAAGAAGAGATGCCGCCGGAAGGGTTCGACGATCCTCCGGGCGGTTATCGGGAGATGCCTCCCGGCAGTTGATCTCTGTATGGCATGAAATCCCTCATATATTTTGACGATAATATATATAGAGGGACATAATGGCAATAAGCAGGATCGGCTCAACTTCAAATTTCAACTTAAGGACACCGCTATATGCGCCTCACGGCATTGGCGGAGGGTTTTCGCGTCCAGCTCCATTAATGGCTGCTTGCGATAAAGGTGCCGGAGGCGGCGTGTCGCGTTCAAATATACGGCTTGAAGGGATATCAATAAATCCGGATAAGCTTGTTATTAGTACCGCCCTGGTTGTAGCAACCCCTAAAAGCATTGATGAATTTCCCATGATCGATGTAAAAGCTACGGCAGCAGCACGGGGCATAGCAGTTAACGATCTTATTAAAGAAAAAACCCAGCGTTTGAACCAGGCCTTTGATCGAGTGATCGCCGAAATAGACGACAACCTGGCTTTTAAGGATGTGATGTTGTCTCTGCTGATGGATGCCAGGACGCAGAGTTTGGACCATATGAATAAACCTGAAGATCCAGTATGTGCTTCTGAGGCCATTAAAAGATTGTATGAAATGATGGAAAAAAGTCTAAAAGGGACTGCTTATGGAGATAAGTTATTCCAGGATTGTGTTCCTTTGTTATTGTCTGTTTTGGCTAAATTGTACGGTGGTTTTGATGATATTTCGTCTGTTGTGGACAATTCCACATACAAAGATATTGTATTGTTCGCTGACCAGATCCCATATACCAGCGCAGGGATCTTACATAGTCAAAAAGTTCTTGGTTCCGTGCGACGTAAAGGATCTCCGGGAGATCATATTGCCATAGAAACCCTTAATTCTGATAAGGCCGGCGTAGTACAAGTGCAGGGGATCGATGATGCAGTCCGCACGGGGGATACGGTCATTATTGATGGACGGAGAGGCCTTGTTATCGTAAATCCCGACAAAAAAACTCTGGCTAAATACCAGCTTGCGATAGAACAGGACCAGAAAATATCCCGCAAAATAAGGCCGTTAAGAAAAACTCCAAAACGCGGGATATCAATATTATTTAATGCCGATACTCCTCATGAAGCGGATCTCGCTTTAAAATATGGTGCGCAAGGGATAGGCCTTGTGAGAACAGAGAGATTCTACTCATCGGATATGGACAATAATCCAAGATCCTGCGCTCCGGAAATAGATGATGAGATCTCCTTCTATAATGAGATTTACAACCGCTCCGGAGGGAAGTGTGTTATAAGGACTATAGATCCGAGCGGGGATAAGCAATTCCCGTATATCCAGCTTTCACAGGACGGAGCTTCTAATTTTCAGGATTTTGAAAAGTGTCTGGACCCTAAAAATCCTTATAGTTTGATGTTCAGAAGGCAAACGGAAGCCCTTTTAAAAAGTCATGTGCGGCAGGTCATGTTCCCCATGATAAATTCAAAAACGCAGTATGAAAGGGCTCTTGGCGTTGTGGAAGATGTTACGGCAATGCTTGCCAGATGCAGAGAACAGTACAACCCGAATATGTCTTTTGGAGTAATGGTAGAGCATCCCGGAATACTCAAGGATATTGAGGCTATAGCCAAATGGTATGAAGACAGCTTTTTTAGTATAGGTTCTAACGATCTGTCCTCATTGCTGACCGGAACGGACAGGTATGGCGGTGTTTCTGCCTCGGCTTTCAGGTCGAACCAGTTCAATCCTATAGTTCTTGCGGCTATGAAAAGTGTTATCGATACTGCCAATGAGTACGGCAGGGAAGTGTCATTGTGCGGGAACATGTCCAGTGACTGGAGGGGTGTCCTTCTCCTTCATGCGATGGGCCTTAAGAAAATGAGTTTTGCCAATGCCCATACTGCGGATATCGGCCGTTTCATTATGTACAATGTGCAAAGAAAGTCTGCAGTTCCTCTTCTTCAGATGGTGCTCCAAACCACTTCTCCGCAACAGGTCGTAAGTACTGTGGATCGATTTACAAGCGACATGATAAGAAGAGGCGAATGGAAGGCCCTCCAAACCATAGAGCCGATCATTTTTGCCCCGCCTTTGTGATCTATCTGAACTCGAACGAGCCTTTGCTGTGATCTATCTTCACATGCTGGCCTTCTTTGAATTCCCCTTTTAAGAGACGGATCGCCAGCTCGTTCTGTATCTTTTGTTCTATCACTCTGCGGAGCGGCCTTGCGCCGTAAAGAGGGTCGAACCCTTCCTTTGCCAATTCTTCTTTTGCTTTCGGGGTAAAATCAAGGAATATTTTTCTTTCTTCGAGCCGTTTCTTGAGCTCAGACAACTGTATGTCAACGACTTTTTCGATCTCTTTTTCAGTAAGCCTGTTGAAGAAGATCATGCTGTCGATCCTGTTCAGGAATTCCGGCTTGAAATGCGAACGTATCTGTTCCAGGACCTTTTCTTTAAGGTCTTTCGGCTCTTTTTCCTCGGCATAAAGTTCAGATCCGATATTGGAGGTCATTATTATTAGCGTGTTCTTAAAGTCGACTATGTGCCCCTGTCCGTCCGTGAGACGCCCGTCGTCAAGTATCTGCAGGAAAACATTGAACACTTCCGGATGCGCTTTTTCTATTTCATCGAACAGGACGACAGAGTAGGGCCGGCGGCGGACTTTTTCCGTCAGCTGTCCGCCTTCTTCATATCCCACATATCCCGGAGGCGCTCCTATAAGGCGGCTTACGGAGAATTTTTCGCCGTATTCCGACATGTCTATCCTTACGATCGCGTTCTCGTCGTCGAAGAGGAACCACGCGAGCGTCTTTGCCAGATAAGTTTTCCCTACGCCGGTCGGACCTACGAATATAAAAGACCCGATAGGGCGGTTCGGGTCCACAAGTCCGCTCCGGGACCTCCTGACGGTGTTGGCGATAGTGGATATAGCTTCGTCCTGTCCCACGACGCGCTCTTTCAGCTTCTCTTCCATGTGCACCAGTTTTTCTATCTCGGAGCTCATAAGCTTGCTTAAAGGGATGCCCGTCCACTTTGAGACGACCTCCGCGATGTCCTCTTCATCGATCTCTTCCTTCAGTATCGAGCCGGCTTTTTTAAGCGCGTCCAGTTGCCTGCCTTTTTCATCAAGCTCTTTCTGCGCCTTGAGGAGGGAATCGTATTTTATTTGAGCGGCCTTTTCCAGGTTCCCCGCCTTTGTGGCGTTCATCTCTTCCAGCCGCAGTTCTTCTATCCTCATTTTTGCCTGTTTTGCCTCGTTTATAAGGTTCTTTTCCGCGTTCCACTTTTCTTTCAGCTCTTTGCTCTTTACTTTGAGCTCCTCGGTCTCTTTTTTGAGCTTTTCGAGCCGTTCAACCGAAGCAGGATCTTTTTCTTTTTTTAGTGCTTGTTCTTCTATCTGCAGTTGAAGGATCTTTCTGTCGATCTCATCTATTTCCGACGGAAGGCTGTCTATCTCTATACGCAGCTTTGATGCCGCCTCGTCGATCAGGTCTATTGCTTTGTCCGGCAGGAACCTCTGTGTTATGTACCTGTCCGATAGGGTCGCGGCCGCTACTATAGCGGCATCTTTTATTCTTACCCCGTGATGGACTTCATAGCGTTCTTTAAGGCCGCGGAGTATGCCGATGGTCTCTTCTACGGTAGGTTCTTTTACCAAAAGAGTTTGGAACCTTCTTTCAAGGGCTTTGTCCTTTTCTATGTATTTCCTGTATTCATCGAGCGTTGTTGCTCCGACACAGCGGAGCTCGCCTCTGGCAAGCATTGGTTTCAGCATGTTAGAGGCGTCTATCGAGCCTTCCGCGGCCCCGGCCCCGACGAGAGTATGAAGCTCGTCTATAAAAAGGATTATCCTGCCCTCACTTTCGCTTATCTCTTTTAACACGGCTTTCAGTCTGTCCTCGAACTCTCCTCTGTATTTTGCGCCCGCAACAAGAGATGCAAGGTCAAGTGCGACTATCTGTTTGTCTTTGAGGCCTGAGGGGACGTCCCCGCGCGCTATCCTTATGGCAAGCCCTTCCACTATTGCGGTCTTCCCTGTTCCCGGCTCGCCGGAAAAGACAGCCGTTATACCGCTGCTCAGCCCATTGCGCTTCAGCT
>JAKLHX010000024.1 GCA_022709925.1 Candidatus Margulisiibacteriota bacterium | reverse complement strand
TAAACGTTCGGCCCTGCAGGCGCAAAAAGTTGAAAAAAACGGCAGCTGATGCCAATACCTATCCGAGTGGTTTGCTGGTCCGTTGGGACGGCAAAAGCGGAGGGAAAATGGCACAAACCAGATCTGGTGAAAGATGGGGCTATCGTAATAGACGTTGGGATGAATAGGACGGCAGAAGGCCTTTTTGGCGATGTCGATTTTGACGATGTAAAGAACAAGACGTCCTTTATAACGCCGGTTCCCGGAGGCGTTGGCCCGATGACGCGCGCAATGCTGATGAGGAACTGTGTCCGAGCCGCAAAAATGAAATAAACTCAAGGGCGGCCTAAAAACCGCCCTTATAGATCCCCGCTGGAACCGTTTGCTCCAATACAAAAAAATATGTGAAATTTCTCGCATATCTTATCGATATAAAAGTAAAGAGGGAAGAAGTATCCTTATGGGCGCATGCAATTTATATAGGCCGGTCGCTGTAAGCGGGGCTCCAGGTCCTCGGAGAATAACTCCTCCCATGCTCAGAACCCCTCATAACGCAATCCCTCTGGGAAGAACTTTTCCAGCGTCATCAATCCACGCAATAGTTGCAGAGCCGATAGGGATTTCTCCGGAAGGAGTCCGTCTTTTTGTTGTCGAAGAAAAAAGCATCGTCCCTCAAATAGCGATAGACAGCATGGATGAAAAACTCGGGCCGATCATTGCGCGCATAGAGACCCTGACAGCAGAAGGCAGGATTAAACCGGAAAATTCAGCCTGGATATTAGGATTGGTCGGTCAATACAGATCACAGGCAACAAGGGCCATGAACGAAAATGATGCTCCGGGATTTATCAGAAATTTGGCTAGTCTTGAGCAAATAATAGGTAATATAGAAGCCTTGAGGGACCTTTACTCAAACCAACTGCAATTAGGTGTTGCAAGGGCCACTCTGGATGAAGCATATAAGGCAGGGCTTTTTTCGCAGGATGCTTATGAGGCCGCTAAAGAACAGCTTAGTTCTAAAGTGGCAGAAAACGCAAGATCAAAAATAGAGAATAATGAAGAAAGATTCGCGATCACTTCGATGGAACTCGTGCAGATGATGGAGTCCCTTTCAAGGATGCGGGCAGCTCTCGAGATCTACAAGTCCCAAAGCCGATCAAACGATCTGGAAGGGATGAACTTTACCGCAAAAAGAGACATTCTTCCTAAAATGGGGTCGATAAATACGATCGACCAGGAACACCTAAGAGAAAACGATCTTCTGATAAATAATGCCGCCAATGTTTTGCAAACAGTAAGAAGAACTCAGGCGGAATTATTGGAGAGCACCAGAAAACAGATGGAAAGAACCGGCAGTTACGAAGATGCGATAGAAGCAGTCGGGGTCATTGAGGAAACGATCGCACAGGCCGCAAGGACCGACGCGAACGAAGTAACCATATCAGGAGATATGTGGCAAAGGATATGGGCGGGCAAAGAGATCGAAGAACGGCAATACGCCGCTTTAAAAACGAGAATATTGACTGAGATGGTGCTGACGGCCAATAGCGTTAGTAGGGTACTGGATAAAGCCATTTCGAACGCCCCGGACATTCAAGCGCCAAGAACAGCGGCGATTTCTTTTGAGGCGACAGCGAAGGATGTTCCTAGCGGTGCGCCAAAGACAAGTACCGCCAATGCTTTATGGGAGAACGAAGCAAGGCTATTCATCATTGCCCTATACAAGAGGATGGCGGAGATAACCGAGCAGTGGATTAAGCAGGACATGGCCGCACAGGCAGCCATGCTGAAACAATATGAGGCAAAAATGGAGCAAAAGCGCACAGAGAACAAGAAGGCCATGCAAGAAAGAATGATCCGCAAAGATACCGAACAAAAGGCCTTGTTTATTTTGGCTCTGCAAAGATTTTTTCAAGCCGCAATATCGATCACGGGCGATGATATGCAACAATTGAATTCAGACATGTTAAGGGCCAATGCGGCGCAGCTTATAAGAGCCGCAGCATAGGGCTATCTTTTTATAAATCTCGCAATATCATTAAAAGACACCGCTGCGACCAACAACAATAAGACGATAAGCCCCCATTGGTGAAACCGGTTCTCGGTCTCGATGTCTATAGGTTTTTTCCTGATCCATTCGATCAAAATAAATACTATTCTTCCGCCGTCAAGCGCCGGAATGGGAAGCAGATTGAATACCCCGAGATTTATGCTGATAAAAGCTAAAAGGTTCAAAAAGGTCGGGAGCCCCTGCATTGCCGCTTGTCCGCTGAATTGAGCGATCCCTATAGGGCCAGCCACATCCGTCAGCGCGATCTTCCCGATCAAAAGCTTTCCAAGGAAGCCGACGATCATATAGGACAGATATGCTGTTTTTGTCGCTCCCGCCCAGACAGCTTCCAACGGATTATATTTCATGTTTTCGGTCTTTAGCGCAAATCCGAGCAATGCTGCCTTTAGCTTTTTGTCATATACGGGGACGGCTTTTATGTCTACTTCCGAATTATTTCGCATTACCGTAAGAGATATCTCTTTTTTGGAGCTCTCGTGGATCTTTTCGATCACAAAAGCCATGTCCGATGTTCTTTTTCCGTCTATTGCAACTATTTTATCGCCGCTTAACAGGCCCGCTTTTTGGGCAGGGGAGTTTTTTGCTACGGAATCTACGACCGGTCCGATCTGAGGGAGTCCGAAGGTCATTGCGAGCAGAGAGTAGATTATAAATCCCAAGACCAAGTTCATAAGAGGACCGGCAACGATGGACTTTAATTTTTGAAGAGGTGTTTTTGAGAAATATTTTTCCTTGTCAGGGCAGTTCTTTTCATCGTCATTTTCATCGTCTATCCCGGCCAGCCTTACAAAGGCGAGAACAGGCATAAGATTAAGCGAATATACGGTGCCGCCATGCTCTTTTTTGAGAAGATTGGGCCCATACCCTATGCCGAACTCCAAAACGCGTATCCCGGCCCGTTTTGCCCAGATAAAATGACCTATTTCATGGGCCATGGCCACTATTACGAACACAAGCACGAAAGAGAACAGCGATATCAAAAAAGTCATTTTATACCTTTCCCCTAAGTTCTTCGAATATTTCTGATGCGGCCCTTTTAACTGCGCCGCTCGGGCCAAGCTTTGCCCTTGCTTCCCTGTAACCGGACTTGATGGCATCCAATTCTTTTTTGTCGGTGAAAAGCGCCAAAGCTTTTGCGGCGATGTTCTCGGCGGAAACCTTTTCCTGCAGGAATTCGGGGATTATTTCTTTGTTGGTAAGGATGTTCGGCATGGTGTAATAGCGGAGACGCAACTTGACGATATATTTTGCTATGAAATGGGACAGGGCCGATAATTTGTATGCCATTATTATGGGCGCATCAAGGATCGCCGCCTCCATTGTTATGGTGCCCGAAGCGGCGATCGAGACGTTAGCCGCATTCAAGATCGCGTGGCTTTTGCCGTACATCACGGGGATCTGGGATCCTTCGGATCTTAGGAGCGCTTCGACCTTGTTCTTAAAGTGTATGCTCGAAAGGCCCAGCACAAATTGAGAGTTCGGTATCTGTTGTTTTATTATCTTTGCAGCGCGCATCATTATAGGCATAAGGATGTCTATTTCCTGATGCCTGCTTCCGGGGAAAATGCCGAAGATAGGGAACTTGGGATTTAACCCCGCAGACCTGCAAAAATCCTCTTTGGAGACAGGGGCTTTTGCTGCATCCACGTTAGGATTGCCTACATGTACGGTATTGCCGCCGTAGCTTTTGTATATCCTGGCTTCGTCCTCAAATATGCATAATATTTTGTCCAGGGTATTTACGACATTTTTGATCCCTTTTGGAGTTCCCCAAAGCCATTCCTGCGGAGCTATATAATAAACGGTCTTTATCCCGAGTTTTTTCGCGTATTTGGCAAGGAGCATGTTGAAGCCCTGATAATCTATGAGGACTAGAATGTCAGGCCGCTCTTTTTTTAAAACGCGCTTCATTTTTGACAATCCGAATATTATGGAAGGCAGGAATTTTAATATCTCGATAATTCCGACGGTCCCTTTTGATGAAAGATCGTATATCAGCTCAACGCCGGCTGAGCGCATCCTCTCCCCGCCCATGCCAAAAAGAAAAATGTTCCGGTTAAGATTTTTAAGTTCCTTGGCAAGGGCCGCACCGTGCATATCGCCGGAGATCTCCCCGGCACTTAGCATGACTTTGATCATTTAGATGCCGATTTCGGGGATGTCTTCAAATATGAGCTCATCCGCGGCTTCGATCTTTTTCAGTATCCCGCGTCCGGTCTCTTTTTCAAGGAAATCCAGGAGCAATTTTATCTCGTCTACATGAGCGCATTGCTTTTTTATTGAATCTATCGCTTTTGAAAGATTGTTCCCGGATTTGTAGATGATCTTGAACGCTTTTTTAAGTTCTACCTGTGACTCAAAAGGGACGCCCCTTCTTTGGAGCCCGATGGAATTAAGCGCCCGTATCTGCGCGGGGTTGCCTTCGGCTATCATGAACGGAGGGACGTCCTGGGTTATCCTTGAGTGCCCGCCTATCATGGCCATCTTGCCGATCCTGACGAATTGATGAACACCCGTCATTCCGCCTATTATGACGAAATCATCGACTTCGGCATGTCCGGACAAAGCGGAGAAGCTGCTCATTATTACATTATTCCCGACCTTGGCATTGTGAGGGATATGGACATTTGTCATGATCATGCAATCATTGCCGATCGAAGTTTTTTGCCCTTCGCCGGTAGGCAGATGGACCGTCACGAATTCCCTTATAAGGCATCTGTCGCCTATCTCAACCCAGCTTTTTTCCCCTTTGTATTTAAGGTCCTGCGGAGGGGTTCCTATGCTTGCGCTATTTAATATACGGCAGCTTTTGCCTATCTTAGTCCATTTGCCTATCAGTACATTAGAGGCTATCTCTGTATTGTCCCCGACGGTTACTTCCGGACCTATTACCGTATACGGGCCTATTTTTACGCCCTGACCGATAACGGCGGATGGATGTATCACCGCGGTTTTATGTATCTGTTGCTTTGAACCCGTATTTGCGTCCGATATTGAACACATGAACTCGCCTTCGCATACGAGCTGGTCCCCGATCTTTGCGACCCCTCTCATTTTTGCTATAGGCCCTTTCGATTTCAGATATTCAACCTCTATCCTTATTTGATCCCCGGGGAATACCGGTTTTCTGAACCTTATCCCGTCTATCCCGGCGAACAAAGCGATCTTGCCCTGGTATTCCGGCGTCACCAGAAGACCATAAGCCCCGGTCTGTGCGATAGCTTCAACTACAAGCACGCCCGGCATTATAGGGAATTCCGGAAAATGTCCCTGAAAAAAATTCTCGTTCATCGTAACATTCTTTATTGCCACGACTTTTTTTGCAGGCTCGATCTCGACTATTTTGTCTATCAGAAGGAACGGGTATCTGTGCGGGAGCACTTTCATTATTCCGTTTATATCGATGTCAACTTGAGGCATGTAATAATCTCCTTGCCAGCTCGACGTTTAATTTATGGCCAGCCTTGCGGGAAACGATCTTTCCTTTTATCCTCTTGCCAGCAAGAGCCATATCACCAATTATATCCAGAATTTTATGCCTTGCCAACTCATTGTCGTAGCGCAAGGGGGTGGAGTACCCGCTGTCCAGGACCGCGATCGCATTGTCAAAAGACGCTCCTCTGGCCAGCCCTTGTTTCTTAAGGTATTCAAATTCGTTTAAAAAACCGAAGGTCCGGGCGGGAGCCACGTCCTTTTCATAATTGTCCGATGCCTCATCATATTTTGCGGAAACCGCACCGACGAAAGAAGGACTATAGTCTATGCCTGCTTCTATAATAAGCCTGTCGAACGGCTCGATCGAAATGGACCGGTCCGCGTCGCCAACCTCTATTTTTTCTGATAGCTCAAAGAACCGCGCTTCTTTGCCTTGCTTTTTTATCCCGGCAAATTTGAGCACATCGACGAACCCCTTTGCGCTGCCGTCCATGGCCGGAGGCTCGCAGCCTTCTATATATATCTCTAAATTGTCTATCCCCAAGCCATAGAGGGCTGAAAGCACATGTTCGACCGTCCAGATCGTGGAAAGAGTAGAGCCTCTTTGAGTATTCGTTATATTGTCTGGGGTTGCGGATATTTTTTTGCCTGAACTGATAAAATATATGCCGCTGTCTTCTTCCGCAGGGCGGAATTCAAGGAGAGATCTTTCTCCCGTATGAAGCCCCACGCCCTCGCAAGAGACGGGTTTTTCAATGGTCTGCTGTAGTATCAAAAGAAATTTGCTATAGAAACGCCGGCCGAATAAGCCTGAGAATCCCTGGCCGTTGTGCTGTTCGTCACGTTTAAGCCTCTTGCCAATATTGAGAAATTGCTATTGAAAGAATACCTTATCCCTGCGTCGACCTGAAACACGCTTTCTCCGGAGAAGAGCTCTCCCATTATCGTGAACGCCTGGTTGCCGACGGGCATGTTAAGCCCCAGCATACCGAGAGGCCTGAACCTGTTGTAGTTCGGGAAGTCGAACATGGCGCCAAAGTGCACTCCGGCCCCGCCTTTGAAATATTTTGAGGCGACCATGTAAGCATCGGACTCCATAAGAGAGGTGAGGTTTTCAACCCCGATAGCCAAATGTAGTGCGTCCGGATCGTCAGAGCTGGAGAGGCTGTATTTTAAGTTTATGAAGACGCCTTCTTTGAACCTGTTCGTGACCTTCTCTGTCCTGCCGACAAAACCAAGCTCCATTCCTTTTGTATAGCCCATGAAAGAGCCGACATTTGCCTTGTATTGCCACGTTCCCTTGAGGTCGCTGACCGTAGTAGCGGCTGAAGCCGCAGAACCGTCAAAGATATAGTCCACGGCAACGTTAAAATCTTTTGAGCCCAGAACATCCCCGGTCGGCATTTTTATAAGGCCGGTCGATCCAGTGATCGTCGGTGTTTTTATTGCCGAAAATGCGGGAGTTGCTCCTGCGATCAAGATCGCGCAGCATGCTAAAGCGAATACTTTTTTCATGACATAAACCCCTTTCTTCATTTGGGACATTTTATCAATGAATTATAGACACTTTCGACTTTTTTTGCAATAGTTCCGGAAGAGAAGTCTCTGGCCGAGTTTTTTGCGGCTCTTTCCGACATAATAGCCCTAAGCGCCCCGTCCTTTAGCAATGTAACGACTTTTTCCGAAAAATCATCCAGGTTCTCCCCGGTCAAGAACCCGTCTTCCCCGGGGAGGATGCTTTCCTTTACTCCTTGTGCGTCAACGACCACTGCAGGCAATCCGCAAGCCTTGGCTTCGGCGATCACAAGCCCTTGTGTCTCTGTTTTTGAGGCGAACACAAAAATATCCGCGCATTTATAGTAGTTAAACACTTCGGGGCATCCTTTTTGTCCGGCAAAGACCGTTCTTTGTGCTATTCCCAGATCAGTCGCCATTTTCTTAAGGGGCTCTTCTTCAGGGCCTCCTGCCACTATCAGCAAATATGTATCCGGCTCAACCAAAAGGATGTTCTTGAATGCCTGCAGTAAAAAAGGCACGTTTTTTTCTTTTGATAACCTGCCGACATAAAGAAGCACATTGGCCGTCTCCGGGATCCCAAGAGAGTTTCTAATTCCTTTCGAAGTGGCTTTTTCTATAAGCCCAAGGTCTATTCCGGAAGGGATTGCTTCTATCCTTCCTCTTATACCGAAATCATCAAGATACCGGACCGTTGTCTTGTTGGGAGCGACGATGCAGTCGCATTTTTTGCAGAAAGACCGTATATATGCGGCAAAAGTTTTTTTTGTCAATGGTTTTGGCAAAGGGATGTAATGAAGATAGTCGGTGAATATCGTGTGAAAAGAATAAACGAACGGCAGCCTTTTTCTTTTTGCGTAGTTTAGCGAAGCCAGGCCAAGCCCGAAAGGAGAATTTGAGTGGACCAGATCAAAATCGATATCGGGGATAAATCCCGGATAGGGAACGGGTATTCGGAACCCCGGGTATTTTGTGGCGATGGAAGGGATCCTGATTATGTTCTTTTCTGTGTCTTTGTGACCAGGATAGTCCGGCGCAAAAAGATATATGTGATGTCCAAGGGCCTCAAGTTCCTTTTTTAGAAGCTCTACCGACCTGGCGACCCCGCTTATGTACGGGGCATATGATTCTGTAAATACGGCGATTTTCATTTAGCGAGATGTTTTTTTCCGGGGTTCAAGCTTTTTGACCCTTTCAAAAAGCTCCGGCAATTTTCTTACGAGCGCGATCGCCTTATGTTCTTTTTGATGGTCTTGAGCCGGATATCCGAGAACAACGGACCCCTTAGGGAGGTTTTTTGTTACGCCGGACCTTCCCATGACTATAGAGTCTTCTCCCACATGGGTGTGCGGGGCTACGGCACACTGCCCGGACATCTGTACCCTGTCGCCGGCCGAAGAACTTCCCCCGAATACATTCATAGCGGTTATGCCGCAATCTGCCCCGATCTTTACGTTGTGCGCGATATGGTTCATGTTATCTATTTTTGTCCCTTTTTTTATCAGGGTATCGCCGATCGTCCCCCTGGAAATGGAATTGTTCGCATATATCTCCACATCATCTTCTATTACGACCCTGCCTATCTGCGGTATTTTTTCGAATTTGCCGTTATTTTGGACAAACCCGAAACCGTCAACACCGATGACGCAACCGGAATGTATTATGCAGCGATTCCCGACCTTGGTCCTTGGGTACAGCGTGACGTTTGGATGGATGATCGTATCATCTCCTATTTCACAGCCTTCCCCGACATAGACGAAAGGATATATCAATACCCTTTTCCCGAGCTTTACGTCTTTTGCAATGACAGCCCGCGGATCGATCCCCGGGGTTATGTCTTCTATGGACGCGAATTGGGCCAGTATCTTTGCCAGGGCAGCGCGAGGATTATCTACGGTTATAGTATATTTACCGGGAAAAGTAAGCCCTTTGGGAGCTATCAGCGCAGATGCCGGAGAGCTTTCTGCCGCCAAAGCGTTCTTGTTGTCCAGCACAAAAGAAAGATGGCCTTCTTTGGCGTCTTCCAGCGCGGAAACTCCGGTTATATGGAATGAAGGGTCTCCGGAAAGATGCCCATCAACAAGACTTGCGATTTCTCCTAAGGACTTCACGGGTTATTTTTTCTCGTTCAGCTTGCTGATCACCATGTCGCTGATATCAATCCCGCCGGTTATAACGACCTGTTTGTCGAACACCACCTCTAAGCCCAGGTTCTTTGCCACGCTCTTAACCGAGGAGATAATGTCCTTTTGCAGCGATGTTGTCAGGGCTTCGTTCATCTTCATGAGCTTTTCTCTTTTTGGGGCCAGGGATTCTTCAAGGTCTTTTGTCAGGGCTTCGATCTCTTTTGCGGATTTATTGGCTGCTTTTGCATCTTCAAGCTTCTTTTGGCTTTCCTCAAACTCTTTTTTAAAAGCAGCTTCTTCTTTAGAAAGCTGTTCCTGCGCTTTTGTGGTCTCTTTGTATCCCTTGAACACCCTCTGCACGTCTATCGTCCCGGTGCTTGATGCCGGAGCCGCCGCAACCGCAGGCACGAGACCGATCATCGATCCGCACAATAAAGAAGCCACACAAAAAAGTTTTACTGAATTTTTCATCGGGATCCTCCTTCTGGTTTTTGGATAATTATATCATAAGAGTGTTTTTATTCAATCCGCGGCGTCTCATGGTCTCGAGCTGGATTATGAGGACCGATATGTCGGCAGGGGATATTCCCGCTATCCTTGAAGCATGGCCCACCGATGCAGGCCTCATTTTATGGAGCTTTTGTTGCGCCTCCCTGGACAGGCCGTTCATGGAAAGGAAGTCCAGGTCTTCGGAAAGCCGTATTTTTTCAAGAGCCCTGAACTTTTCGATCTGCCGCATTTGTCTGTCTATATACCCGCTGTATTTCTTTTGTATCTCGATTTGTTGCATTACTTCTTGAGAAAAATCGGCATTGCCTGATACGACGGCTTCTTTTTTCTTCAAGAAACAAGTGTGCCTTTGTTTGTCGACAAGCCCGATCTCAAAGCCTTTGTCCGTAAGGCGCAGGTCCGCATTGTCCTGACGGAGCAGAAGGCGGTATTCGGACCTTGAGGTCAGCATTCTGTAGGGCTCTGTTATTTCTTTTGTGACGAGATCGTCTATAAGCGTCCCGATATATGATCCCTCTCTTCCCATTATCACGGGGTCTTTTCCTTTGACCTTCCTCGCGGCGTTTATTCCCGCGATCAAGCCTTGAGCGGCGGCCTCTTCATATCCCGATGTCCCGTTTATTTGCCCTGCGAGAAAAAGCCCCGATATATCCTTGCACTCAAGCGAGTGAAGGATCTGTTCGGGCGGGACAAAATCATATTCAACGGCATATCCGGGCCGCATTATTTCGACATTTTCCAGCCCGTTCATAGTCCTGAGAAAAGCCAGCTGAACATCTTCCGGAAGGCTTGTGGCCATGCCTTGTGTGTATATTTCGTTCGTTGTCCGGCCTTCCGGTTCGATGAAAGCCTGATGCCGTTCTTTATCGGGGAACCTTACGACTTTGTCCTCTATAGATGGGCAGTATCTGGGTCCTACTCCTTTTATCTTTCCGGTAAAAAGGGGGGATCTGTCCAAATTCGCCCTTATTATTTTGTGAGCTTCCGGATTTGTATGGGTCAAAAAACAATCTACTTGAGGGAGGTCTTTTTGATGATTTTTTGGGGTGTCGAGCCCGTATTTTCCGTATTCCCATATGAATGAGAACATTTTTGGCGGTTCATCTCCCGGCTGGACCTCCATCTTTGAAAAATCGATAGTCCTTCTGTCGAGGCGCGGGGTTGTCCCTGTTTTTAGTCTGCCCAATCGCAGGCCGATCTTCGACAGGCTTTCTGACAGCCCTTTTGCGGGGAATTCTCCGGCCCTTCCGGCCTCCATATGTTCCATCCCA
>JAKLHX010000023.1 GCA_022709925.1 Candidatus Margulisiibacteriota bacterium | reverse complement strand
GCTTGATCCTGAAATGAACAAAGAATTCTCGGACCATTATCTTGAGGTGCCGTTCGATTTGTCCGATGTTTTCTTTATCACGACCGCCAATACAATCGATCCTATCCCCAGGCCTCTCCGCGACAGGATGGAGATAATAGAGATGTCCGGTTATACGGAAGAAGAAAAACTCGGGATAGCGCGCGACCACCTTATTGCAAGGGAGCTTGAGAAACACGGGCTTACTAGCGAAATGATCGTATTTGATAACGAAGCGATCCTTTCCATAATAAGGGAATATACAAAAGAAGCCGGTGTCAGGAATCTCGAGAGGACGATCGAGACCGTCTGCAGGAAGATAGCGACCGAGGCCGTAAAGAAGAAAAAAGACGAGAAAGTCGTCATCAAGAAGAAGGACCTGCAAAAATATCTCGGGCCGGTCAGATATAGATATGGGATAGCAGAGGAAGAAGACCAGGTCGGTGCCGCTACCGGGCTGGTTTGGACGGAAGTGGGAGGGGATACCGTACCTGTTGAAGTTACTGTCATGAAAGGCAGAGGGAACCTTATCCTTACCGGGATGCTCGGGGACGTGATGCAGGAAAGCGCCAAAGCGGCGATGAGCTTTGTCAGGTCAAGAGCCGGGGTTCTCGGTCTTGACGAGACTTTTTACAGAAAAATAGACGTGCATCTGCATGTGCCGGAAGGTGCCGTTCCTAAAGACGGCCCGTCGGCCGGAATAACTATAGCTACCGCTCTTACCTCGGCCCTTTCGGGCATCGCCATAAGGAAAGATGTCGCGATGACGGGAGAGATAACGCTTAGAGGCCGTGTCCTTCCGATAGGAGGATTGAAAGAGAAACTCCTTGCCGCAAAGCGTGCCGGGGTGAAAAAGGTCATAATCCCGGAAGAGAACAGGAAAGACCTTGAAGAAGTAAAAGAACAGCTGAAACAGGACCTTAACCTTGAATTTGCTTTGGTAAAGAACATGGATGAAGTGCTGAAAGAAGCTTTGATACAGGTGCCGAAACAGCTTGCCCAGCAAAAGCCCGAAAAGGACAGGCCTAAAGAAAAGACCATCCCCATCGCCGAAATGGTCGAGCAGGAAGACCAAAGACCGAAACGTTCCAAGTATTCATCTTCCGGCGATCAGATTTTTGCCTAAAATCCTTCAAATTCACTTTGTGTTATAATTTTTATATGGAATATAAGAATACCCTCAATTTGCCCCAAACTTCATTCCCTATAAAGTTCAATTCAAAGGAAAGAGAACCGCAGATACTCGACCTTTGGAGCAATGGGAATATCTACGATCTCATACAGAAGGCCGGAAGCCGGGAAAAAGGCAAATATATCCTCCATGATGGGCCTCCTTATCCTAACGGTCACATCCACCTGGGACATGCGCTGAACAAGATACTCAAAGATATCGTTGTAAAGTTCAGATCCATGGAAGGATACTGCGTACCGTTCGTGCCGGGATGGGATTGCCACGGACTTCCTATAGAAACGCAACTGCTCAAAGAACTTTCCGTAAGGAGATCATCCCTTTCCGTTTATGAGTTCAGGCAAAAATGCCGCGAATACGCCCTCAGATATGTGGATATGCAGAAAGAAGAGTTCAAGAGGCTGGGAGTCTTTGGCAGATGGGAAAAACCCTATCTTACCTTGAACCATGAATATGAAGCGGGCGTGATCGAGCTTTTCGGCATGCTTGCGGACAAAGGCTATGTTTTCAAGTCTTTGAAGCCGATACATTGGTGTCCGAACTGCGAGACGGCTCTGGCGGAAGCGGAAATAGAGTACGAAGACGACGATTCCCCGTCCATATTCGTAAAGTTCAGGATAAAAGAGGTAAAGAACGAAAAATTAAGGTCCAAATTGCCGGAAGGAAAGTCAAATTTCATAATCTGGACGACCACCCCATGGACCCTGCCGTCGAACGTTGCGATCGCCGTACATCCGGATTTTGAGTACAGCCTTGTTGAGAACGACGGACAAATATACGTTATCGCTAAAGAGCTTGTGGAAACGGCGTCAAAGAGCATGGGATGGACCTCTTTTAATGTGCTTGATCCTTTTCAAGGAAGAGAATTTGAAGGGATAGTATGTTCCCATCCTTTCATTGAGAGGGATAGCCTCGTGGTCATGGACGAGTTCGTTACGCTCGATACGGGTACCGGCTGCGTTCACATAGCTCCGGGGCACGGTGAAGAGGACTTTAAGGTCGGTTTAAAGTACAAACTGCCTATAGTCATGCCAGTAGACCCCAGAGGCTGTTTCACGAACGAGGTCCCGCTACTTGAAGGGACCCATGTCTGGAAGGCTAACCCGATAGTCCTTGATATTTTAAAAGAAAAAGGAGCTCTTCTTTCTTCGGAAAAAATGAAGCATCAATATCCCCACTGTTGGAGATGTAAAAAACCGGTGATCTTTAGGGCGACGGAGCAGTGGTTCATATCCGTAGATCATGAAGATCTCCGCGGAAGGGCATTAAAAGAGATAGAAAAGACCAAATGGTTCCCTGCTTGGGGACAGAACCGTATCGGTTCGATGGTCGAGGGCCGTCCTGACTGGTGTATCTCAAGACAAAGGTCTTGGGGGATACCGATCCCGGCCTTCTACTGCAAAAAATGCGGCAAGCCTAATTTTAAGGGTGACTTCAACCGTGCCGTGGTCGATCTTGTTAAGGACAGCGGTACGGATTCATGGTTCGTTAAAGAAGCTAAGGATATCCTTCCCGCCGGGATAAAATGTCAGCATTGCGGATCCCAGGAATTTGAAAAAGAAACGGATATAATGGATGTATGGCTTGAGTCCGGTTCCAGCCATTACTCTGTCCTGTTAGAGGACAAAGATACTTTTGCCTGGCCTGCCGATCTTTATCTTGAAGGCAGCGACCAGCACAGGGGATGGTTCCAGACCTCCCTGCTTACAGCCGTTGCAGCTCTCGGAAAAGCTCCTTATAAAGCCGTCCTTACGCACGGGTTCACTGTGGATGAAAAAGGGAAAAAACAAAGTAAATCTTTGGGCAATGTCATCGATCCTCAGCAGGTCATCAAGGAGTACGGGGCCGATGTATTGAGGCTATGGGTGGCTTCTACCGACTTCAGGAATGATATGGCGCTGTCTAAGAAGATATTAAAGCAGATAAACGAAGGTTTCTCGAAGATCAGGAATACCTGCCGTTTCCTTCTAAGCAATATAAGCGATCTTGATGTGTCGGCGGACCTTGTAGCTTATAAGGACCTTCTGCCTGCGGACAAATATATCCTTGTAAAATTCGAAAGACTGTTGAGGAAGATACATCAGGCGTATGACGACCTTGAATTCCATGCGGTATATCATTCCCTTTACGGGTTTTGCGTGAATGATCTAAGCGCTTTCTATCTGGACATAATCAAAGACCGGTTGTACTGCGACGGCAAAAGCTCTTTGAGCAGGCGGGCCGCGCAGACTGTATGTTATGAGATGCTTACGGGGATAGTCAAAACCATGGCCCCAATACTTACTTTTACCGCCGAAGATATCTATTCCCATATGAACCCGGCGCAAAAAAAAGAAAGCGTTTTTCTTGAAAGACTTCCGGATGCAAAGCCCGGATATATAAGCGAAAGCCTTGAAAAAAAATGGGAGACCATTCTAGAGATAAGGTCCGAGGCCTATAAAAAGATAGAACAATTCCGCGCGGAAAAACATGTTACCCAGACTTCCGAGTGCGATATCGAGATATCCTGTAAAAAAGAAGCTTTTGAGACCTTGAACGAAGTAGCGCAATATTTGCCTTTGGTGTTCCTTGTTTCTTCGGTCTCCGTAAAAGAATCCGGCGAACTTAAGATAGAGGTTAAGAAGACATCCAACGTGAAATGCGAAAGATGCTGGCGCTATCTTCCTGATGTGGGAAGCGATAGCGGCCATCCGACGCTGTGTAAAAGATGTGCGGACGTTGTAAAATAAAGGAGAAAAAATGAATATGAACGATTACAAGGTCAAGGATATCTCTCTCGCGGATTTTGGAAGGAAAGAGATCGAGATCGCGGAATTTGAAATGCCGGGACTTATGTCGGTCCGCGCTAAATACTTGAAACAAAAACCTCTAAAAGGCGTCAGGATCATGGGGTCTTTGCATATGACCATACAGACCGCGGTGCTGATCGAGACCCTTGTAGCGTTGGGTGCCGATGTAAGATGGGCTACATGTAATATATTTTCCACTCAGGACCATGCGGCTGCTGCGATCGCTGCGGCAGGCGTCCCCGTATTTGCCTGGAAAGGGGAGACGCTCGAGGATTTCTGGTGGTGCACCCACAAAGCGCTTATGTTCCCGGGAGGCAAAGGCCCCCAGCTTATAGTCGATGACGGCGGCGATGCTACTCTTATGATGCATCTTGGATATGAGGCCGAGAAGGACCCCAAAGTACTTGATAAAAAGCCTGAAGGCGAGGACGAAGCCGAACTTATAAAGAACATAAAGAACAGCCTCAAGATGCATCCGGGTATGTGGGCCTCTATGGTAAAGGACTGGAAGGGCGTTTCGGAAGAGACGACGACCGGTGTCCACAGGCTTTACCAGAGGATGGAAAGGAACGCGCTTCTTGTCCCGGCGATAAACGTCAATGATTCGGTCACGAAATCAAAGTTCGACAATCTTTACGGCTGCAGGGAATCTCTTGCTGACGGCCTTAAAAGGGCGATGGACGTGATGGTAGCGGGTAAAGTCGCGGTGGTTTGCGGTTACGGTGATGTGGGTAAAGGGTCCGCGCAGTCGTTGCGGGGTTTTGGCGCCAGAGTGATAATCACAGAGATAGACCCTATATGCGCTCTGCAGGCTGCCATGGAAGGCTATGAAGTAGCGACGGTAGAAGATACTTTGGGGGTCGGGGATATCTATGTTACGGCCACAGGCAACAGGGATGTCATTACCATAGAACACATGTCAAAGATGAAAGATCAGGCTATCGTATGCAATATCGGGCATTTTGACAATGAAATACAGGTCTCGGCGCTGCAAAATTATCCGGGGATAAAAAGGGTCAACATAAAACCTCAAGTGGACAAGTTCGTATTCCCTGACGGCAGACAGATATATCTTCTGGCGGAAGGCAGGCTTGTGAATCTCGGATGTGCTACGGGACATCCTTCGTTCGTCATGTCCAATTCTTTCACGAACCAGGTCCTGGCACAAATAGAGCTTTGGGAGAACAAGGACAAGTATGAAGCAAAAGTCTACAGGCTGCCGAAGCACCTTGATGAAGAAGTCGCAAGACTTCACCTTGGCAAGATAGGCGTCAAGTTGACACACCTTACCAAAGAACAGGCCGACTATTTGGGGATCCCTGTGAACGGGCCTTACAAGCAGGATCATTACAGGTATTAGAGCTGAAGGAGGATATATGGAAAACGACAAGATAGGCGTAAATCTGGACAAAATAGCCACGCATCTTGAGAAAGCTAATTTCGGGGAGTATGCGGAACTTCTTTTGAAGCCTTGGAAGCTTATGTGGATCAATTTTATGGCCGGGTTGTTCAGGGGGTTGGGCACAGCTGTCGGAATGACCGTTGTTTTCGCTATCGTAATATATGTCCTTGCCAGTTTTCTCAGTCATTTTATTCAGGTGCCGATAATAGGGAAGTTCATTGCCGACCTTGTGGACTTTGTCAACAATACGGCAAAGAGCACTATTAAATATTGACCTTAATGAAGTATAAGATCTTCTATATAATCCTTTTCTTCTCAATTCTGCTCGACCAAGCCGTAAAATATATTGTTTCAAGATATGTTCCTTTCGGCAGCGGTTCTTCGCTGATAAAAGGCCTTTTCTCTATAACTCACATCAGGAATACCGGTGCAGCTTTCGGGATATTCCAGGGGAACAATGCCTTTTTGATCGTTGTAAGCTCATTTTTTATAATATTATTGATGTTCTATGTGTTCCGCTATATCAAAGGAGACGTTTTCCTGCAGACAGCCGCGGCTCTTATAGCGGGCGGGGCTATCGGTAATTTTATAGACAGGATATCACGCGGGTATGTGGTGGACTTTTTTGACCTCAAATATTTTTCGGTATTTAATACGGCAGACATAATGATAAATGTCGGAGTAGCGTTGTTGATAATCGATATATTGTTCAGAGGTGATCGGAAAAGAACAAGGAGTTGATGATCTTATGCATCCAGTATTGTTGCAGGTAGGAGGGTTCTCTCTATATTCGTGGGGCGTGATGGTCGCCCTGGGATTTGTTGCCGGTATTGCAATTGCTCTGTTGAGAGCAAAAAAAGAAGGGCTTCCTGCCGAGTTCGTGATGGACGGAGCCATGTATGTGATCATTTCCGCGATGATAGGGGCCAGGATCTTCTATGTAATAGGTTTTTGGAGCGAATATAAAGACAACCTTTGGAACATATTTGCCGTATGGGAAGGCGGGATGGTGTTTTACGGAGGCTTGATATTTGCGGTGATAGCGCTTTTCATATGGTCAAGGGGCAAGAATATTGATCTTATGAAGGTGCTCGATCTTGCCGCGCCTTCAGTCGCTATAGGATATTCGATAGGCAGGATCGGCTGTTTCTTAAGAGGCTGCTGTTTTGGGATCGAATGCGACCTGCCGTTCGCCGTGCATTTCCCGGAGTCACAGGGATTTGTCCATCCTACTCAGCTTTATTCCGCATTGGCAGGGCTTTTGATATTCACCGCTTTGGTCGTCGTAAGGGAGAACAAGAAGTACGACGGGCAAGTCTTTATATGGGGCGTGATACTGTACAGCATTTATCGTTTTATTATTGAATTCTTCAGATATAACTCACTTCAGTGGTTGTGGTTCTCTCCTTCACAGTGGATATCAGCGGCCATTTTTCTTTTAGGGATGGGAGCGCTGGTCTATAGGATGTTATCTTCTAAAAGAAGAGCCTGAAAAATCTATATACGACATAGACAACCAGCAGTATTATAAGCGCCTTCAGCAGATCAACGCAGTATAGCGCGAAAAGCGCAAAGTTCCCGTAATGTTTTTTAAAATAATGGTTCCTGCTTGATGTCCATATCCTGCTTAGCCTAAAAGGCGACCATTTCTTTACTGCCGTTCCCCCGTGGTGCATCACTTCGGAAGAAGGAGTGAAGAATATCTTCCATCCGGCCTTTTTTATACGGAAGCAAAGGTCGACCTCGTCGAAGAACATGTAATATCCACTGTCAAACGGGCCGATCTTGTCTATTATATCTTTCCTGACGAGAAGGCATGCGCCCATAGGCTGGTCCACTTCGGTTGTCCTGTCGTGTTTGAAATCGCTCATCAGATATTTCTTTGAAATAGGATTGGTCGGGACAATAGCTTCAATAAAAAGCTGTCTCATTGCCATGGCTCCGAGGGTAGGGAACCCCATGCAGGACCTCTGAAGACTGCCGTCGCTGTTTAAGAGCTTTGGAGCGACCATTCCGGCATCTTTGTTCTTATCGAGAAAATCGATGAGTATATCTATGGAACCTTCAAATACTTCGGTGTCAGGGTTTAGGATGAGAAAATATCTGCCTTCAGCGAGCGCGAATTCCTGATTGTTGGCGGTCGCGAACCCAAGGTTCTCCCTGTTCCTTATAAGCGCTACCTGAGGGAATTCTTTTTCTATCATGTCCGCGGTCCCGTCCGGAGAATTATTGTCCGCGACAAAAACCTCGAACTCGCATTTGGGCGGATATTTGTAGACGGACAACAAGCATTTTTTAAGCAGGTCTTTGGTGTTCCAGGTTACTATGCAGATAGAGAGCTTCATTTTGTCTTTCTTGCCTGTTTGATGCCGGTCCAGAACCAATACTTTCCTGCCATGCCGACCATAAAAGCAAGCAGCTTGTGCCTGCCATCCTTTTCAGACCTGCCCATGAAGGCGAGTATCCTGTCCTTCCCGACAAGCCTTATGATAGAAGAGAAGATGCTGTGCATCATCATTGGCAGCCAGAAATTCTCCGTAGATATCTTTACCTCGAGGCAGGGGTGTTTGCGGTAGTATATTACGGCATTCCCTCCCATTTTAATGGATTTATCTTTTACCCAGCCGATATCTTTTATGAAGAACTCATGCCTGAAGTGGTATCCGAAAGCGTTCTTGTTATTTACTTGTTTTATTCCCAGCTTTCTTAACCGGAGACCGAGCTCCACGTCCTCCCAGCAGAGGTTGCGGAAATCCTCATCAAAAAGCCCCGCCTTCAGCAGTATCTCTTTGCTTAAAGAGCAGTTCCATGTGGTGAAATAACCGAAAGAAAAGTCGCTGTAGCCTCCGGTATATCCCTTATGTTTTTTTCCGAGATCTTCCATGCTGGACGTGTTTATCACGCGGCCCTGGACGATGTTGGGGCGGGTTTTAAACCCGCCGGTACAAGGATCAATATGCCCTTTCATGTGCTCCTCTATCAAGCGGCTGTCCGCTATCACGTCGTTGTTCATGAGAAGTATGTATTTTCCGTTAGCGGACTTTATCCCGAGGTTGTTGGCCGCAGCCGGGCCTTTTTTGGAGGGGTCCTGGCGTAGATAGGATATGTCTGGTTGGGGCCGGTCGCGACCGGCCCTTACGAATCCTTCGATCGCTTCCTTGATGTTTTCTGTGGATCCGTCATCCACTACGATGAGCTCATACTTGTCTTTAGGATAGGTCTGATCAATAAGGCTCTTTAAGGTCCTTAAAAGTATGTCTTTCCTGTTATAAGTGGGGATCACTACGCTTATATCTATCATTTGCTTTTGCTATAATTGTAGCATGAAGATTTTGGAAGTTAGAAATCTGGCTATAGAAGATGTAAAGGTCATAAAGTATGCCCGCTTCTGCGATCACCGCGGATATTTTACCGAAACGTATAGAAAAGCCGACTTCAAGAAACTGGACATGTTCAAGGACGTGGAATTCATCCAGAGCAATGAGAGCTATTCCAAAAAAGGCGTGATAAGAGGGCTCCACTTCCAATGGAACCCGTATATGGGCAAACTTATCCGGACCCTGCGCGGCAGAATGGTGGATATGGTGATGGATATAAGAAAAGGGTCCAAGACTTTTGGGAAGATCATCGCTTATGATATGCCGGCAGGGGCTGAGAACGACTTTGGTGAGTGGATATGGGTGCCTGTCGGATTCGCCCACGGCAATTTTTTCCCTGAAGACACGCAGATAGAATATTATTGTTCCGGGGATTGGAGCCCAAAATGCGAGGCAGGGATTTCGCCGCTTGCAAAGGACATAGACTGGTCGCTGTGCGACCCTTCATTAAAAAAGATGTTCGACGATACCACAAAAGCCTCACTTATGACTGACAAAGACAAGGACGGGTATACTCTCGCAAACTGGCTTGAGAACAAGGATAGCGACAATTTCATTTACGGGAAGGTTTGATATGGACAGAAGTAAGGTCCTTTTTACCGGCGGAAAAGGATTGTTGGCCACTCATCTAAAAAAACATTTCCCTGAGGGTGTATTTGTCGATATCGAGGATTTTGATATAACCGATAACCGTCAGATGGACGAATTCCTTTCCTCAAATAAGGTCGGCACTATCGTGCACTGCGCTGCTTTCACTTTTGTGCCTAAGGCGGAGCAGAATCCAGGCAAGCTTATAGATATCAATATTGTTGGGACGGCCAATGTCGTCAAGATATGCATAAAACACGGCATAAAACTCGTGTATATATCCACGGACTATGTTTTTGACGGCAAAAAAGGGTCGTACAAGGAAGAAGATCCGGTTTTCCCGGTCAATAAATATGCGTGGTCAAAGCTTGGAGGGGAGTGCGCGGTAAGGCTTTACGAGAACAGCCTTATAATCAGGACCACATTCGGTCCTGACGTGTTTCCGTATGAAGCGGCATTCATAGACCAGTGGACATCCCGCGAGGGCGTTACCGTAATGTCAAAGAAGATCGCCGACCTTATAAAGAAAGACGTTAAAGGCGTTTTTCATGTCGGGGGTAAGAGGAAGACCGTTTTTGACTATGCGAAGGCTCTTGATCCTTCAAAGAGCATAAAGACAAGGTCTATAAATGAGCTGGATGTTACACTTCCAAAAGACACATCTCTTGATACGACAAAGTATGATGATCTGATGGGGTCTTAAGGATATTTTTCTGTCATGAACATATTCGGCGGCTCAAAGAATAACTGGACCGAACTTTCCATGAAAGACCTTCCGGACGTAAGGACCTGTGTCTATACCCTCTGCTATAACGAAGAAATTATCCTTCCTTTCTTTTTGCGTCATTACTTGAGTTTTTGCGATGAGGTAGTTGTGTATGACAACGGTTCGACAGATGATTCCGTAAAAGTGATCAATTCTTTCAAGAACACAAGGATCGTGAAATATAACGCGGGAGAGCTACGGGACGATCTCCATGTGACCATGAAAGACAATATCTGGAAAGAGGCGAGGGGGCGTTTCGACTTTGTCGTTGTCGTCGATGCCGACGAGTTCATATATTCCCCGGACATGAGAAAACTTCTTGCTTATTGTAAAAAGACCGGAAAGACCATTCTTCACCCTAAAGGGTATGAGATGGTCGGGGAGAACGATCCCGGAAAAGAAGGCATGATATACGACCACATAAAAAAAGGCATATATAACAGTATCTATGACAAAAAAGCGGTTTTTGACCCGAACAATATACGTGAGATAAATTACGCTCCGGGAGCGCACAAAGCGGTCCCGAGAGGCAGGGTGAGGTATTTCAGGTCACCCGACCTGAAGCTGCTCCATTACAAGTTCCTTAGTAAAGAGCGTTATCTGAAAAAAATAAGAGATGCCCGTCAGAGCGACGAGAACAGAAAGCACAATTACGGGTTTGTCCTGGATTATCCCGAAGAATACCACGTTAAGCTCTATGAAGACATGTTGAAGAAAGCCGTCCAGGTAGTATAGCCTCTCACTAGAAGAAACTTCTGACTTTGATTTGTTTTCCCGTGGTCTTGCGCCTCTTTTTTAATATAGAAGGCAGGCTGCGCAATAAATCCGAAAGTACCGGCAGCAACTGACGGTCGAGTATCATCGATATGAACATCCCGGCTTCATACAGCAGGATATGCGGCGAATCGATGATCATATCTAATAAAGAATCGTTCTTCAGGATCACAAGATATCTGTTCCTATAGTTATAAAATGTCCACATCCTGCCGGCCTTCTTTAGCGATGCGCTCCTGATATGCCATGCCACAGCTTTGGGGTCATATAATGTTTTCCATCCTTGCAGTTTTGAGCGCCAGTCTATGTCCACGTCGTCATATCCCAGAAAAAGGTCTTCATCAAGATATTCATTTTTATATTTTATGCTTTCAAGCATTTCTCTTTTGTAAAAAGCCGCCGCTCCGGAGACCCCGAAAATGAACTTTTCATTGTCGAATTGTCCGTTATCCGTTTTTCCGGAGCCTATGTTCCCTGCTACAGCAATAAACAATTTTGACAAAGTTTTCTCACTTTTTTGAAGTTAATTTTATATTTA
>JAKLHX010000022.1 GCA_022709925.1 Candidatus Margulisiibacteriota bacterium | reverse complement strand
GCTTATCGTTGATCTTATGTACGAAAAAGGAATAGCCGGTATGAGAGCCGCTATCAGCAATACCGCGAAATACGGGGACATAACCGTAGGGCCTTACTTAATAGACGAATCCATCAAGTCAAAGATGAAATATGTCCTCAACAGGATACAGAACGGATCTTTTGCAAAAGAATGGATCACCGAAAATCAGGCCGGAAGACCGGTGTTCTTGGCGCTCCTTAAAAAGGGCAGAGAACATATGATCGAAAAGGTTGGCGGAAATCTGAGAAAGATGATGGTCTGGCTGAAAAAGTGAAAAAAAGGATCGCGGTCTTAGGTTCAACGGGTTCTATCGGAAGGCAGACGCTGGATGTAGTGTCTGCCTTTCCTGATTTATTTGATGTTTTTGCCCTGGCGACCAAGGGCTATCTAGATATATTCGAAAAACAGTCAAAAAAGTTCTCTCCTTCGGTCGTTTCTATAGCCGATAAAGAGTTCGATCCAAAGAAATTCTCACGTTCGAAGATACTTTCCGGTCCCGACAGCCTTATAAAGATAGCGCAAAATCCCGCCGTTGATATGCTTGTGATGTCTATAGTAGGGACCGCCGGACTTCCCGCTACGATCGCCGCGATCAAAAAAGGCAAAACGATCGCGATCGCAAGCAAAGAGATACTTGTCGCTGCCGGGGATATCGTTATGCCTTTGGCCAGAAAGCATGATGCGCCGCTGCTTCCTTTGGACAGCGAGCATAGCGCTATATTCCAATGTCTGCAGGGCAGTGCGGGGAATAAAATAAAAAGGCTTATACTTACGGCTTCCGGGGGGCCTTTCAGGAGATTTTCCAAAAAACAGCTGGGAAAAGTGACTGCGAAACAGGCGCTCGCGCATCCGACATGGAACATGGGCCCCAAGATCACGATAGATTGCGCGACATTAATGAACAAAGGTCTTGAAGTGATAGAAGCCCATCATCTGTTCAATGTCCCGTATGAAAAGATCGATGTCGTAGTGCATCCGCAGAGCATAATACACTCTATGGTAGAGTTCGAGGACGGATCTGTCCTTGCGCAGATGGGAGTCCCGGATATGCGTACGGCGATACAATATGCGTTGTTCTATCCAAAAAGGCAGGCGAGGGATTTTGGCATCCTGGATTTTGCGAAGATCGGCACTTTGAATTTTGAAAAGCCCGATACCGATAGATTCCCGTGCCTTAAACTCGCATATGAAGCCGGAAATACCGGCGGCACCATGCCTGCGGTGCTTTCGGCGGCCAACGACAGCGCGGTCGAGATGTTCCTGAAAGACAAAATAAAGTTCACGGATATTCCCAGGATCGTCAGGTCTACAATGAAGGAGCACAAGCTCATCAAAAAACCTTCGCTCGATCAAATACTTGAATCGGAGAAGTGGGCAAGAGCTGAAGCATTGGCGGAATAATTGCTGTTAGTTGACCTGAGCCGGCATTGAAGCCTGTCTTTTCGTACACTATAATGTAATCCTGCCGGTTCAAGGAGGTTTGTATGACGGTAAAATCCAAAAAGGCTGACGAAAAATACGACACTTTAGCAAGGATTGAGAAGAAGATCGATTCTATGTCTTCAATGACGAATAATAAGATAAGCTGTCTTGAAGCCAAATATGACGAACTGAAAGAGACATTTGCGTTCTTTAGGGATGATATGTTCTCACACTTTGATACGGTTTATAAAAAACTGGATTTTCATAAGGACGAATATCATTCTATCACTTACGGAATGCGGCGCATCGAGGACGAGCATAGGATCATCGACCACAAGACAATCCTTGAGAGACTTAACAAGTTGGAGAGCCGGAATTAACCCCTTAAGCGAAGCCTCGTTGGATGAGGAAGAACAAATGATTTTAGAAGCATTCCGCAAGAGCAAACCGCCGAAGAGTCTTTTGGACTAGACTCAATACTTTTTCCATTGATGAGGACTCGACGTAAAAAGCCTTAAAAGTTTCTATAGCATAAAGAAAAAGCGAAGCTGAAGCTCTTTCTCAGGGTGTATAATATATCCATGGAACATAACGATCTTGAAATATTACGCCACTCCGCGTCGCATATCATGGCGATGGCGGTTAAAAAACTTTTTCCCGATGCCAAGCTTGCAATAGGTCCCGCCATCGAAGAGGGCTTTTATTATGATTTTGAACTTCCGAGGCCTCTGACCGAAGAGGATCTTCCTAAAATAGAAGCTGAAATGACCGAGATCATAAAAAAAGACATTCCTTTTGAGCGTCTGGAACTTTCAAAAGAAAAAGCCTCGCAACTGCTCGAAAATGCCGGAGAAAAATACAAGACAGAACTGCTTCGGGAAATACCTGACGCGCAGGTATCTTTCTATAAGAACGGTGATTTTACGGATATGTGCCGCGGTCCGCATATAAGCTCAACCGGCAAGATCAAGGCCTTCAAGCTTTTAAAGATAGCGGGCGCTTATTGGAGAGGCGACGAAAAGAACGCGATGCTCCAAAGGATATACGGAACGGCTTTTAATACAAAAAAAGAACTTGACGAATATGTAACAAGGATGGAAGAAGCTCTTAAGCGCGATCACAGGCGTCTGGGAAAAGAACTCGACCTCTTCAACATTTATCATGAGCAAGCAGGAGCTGGCCTCGTGTATTATCACCCTAAAGGGGCCGCGCTCAGGGGCGTCATAGAAGACACATTGAAAAAAGAACATCGTAAAAGGGGCTATCAGCAGGTCGTGATCCCTCATATCGCAAAGATAGACCTTTGGAACACTTCCGGACATACTGGCTATTACAAAGAGAACATGTATTTTATGAACATAGACGAGCAGGAATATGTCCTAAAGCCGATGAACTGCCCGGGTCATATACTGATATTCAACAGGAAGATAAACAGTTACAGGGAATTGCCTGTGAGGTTTTTTGAGCTGGGGACCGTCTACAGATATGAGAGGTCAGGGGTCCTTCACGGCCTCATGAGGGTCAGAGGGTTCACTCAGGATGACGCGCATATATTTTGTACCCAGGAACAGCTCCAGGACGAGATAGCAAAGACGATCGATTTTGCTTTTGACATGATAAAAAAATTCGGCTTTGAAGATTTTAAGGTTTTCTTGGCTACACGTCCGGAGAGCTATGTCGGGACCGAAGAGAACTGGAAGAGCGCTACGAAAGCCCTTGAAGATGCTATGAAGGCAAAAGGCATCGAATATGATGTTGATCCTGGTGCCGGCGTGTTCTACGGCCCGAAAATAGACGTGAAGTTAAAAGATGCGATAGGCCGTTTCTGGCAGGGGCCTACTATACAGGTGGATTTTAACAACCCTGAGAGGTTCGACCTTAGCTATATAGGCGAAGACGGCGCGCATCACAGGCCCGTGATGATACACAGGGTAGTTCTTGGCAGTATGGAGAGATTCATCGGGGTTCTTACGGAACATTATGCGGGAGCTTTCCCGTTCTGGTTGGCTCCGGTGCAAGCCGTTGTACTTCCGATCGCCGACAGGCATAACGATCATGCGCAAAAGATCGCAGAACTGCTCAGAGAAAAAGATATCAGGGTCGAGACCGACGAACGCCGCGAAAAGATCGGCCTTAAGATAAGGGAAGCCCAAATGCAAAAAGTCCCTTATATGCTCGTGGTTGGGGACAAAGAAGTCGAATTAGGTTCTGTCGCCGTCCGCTCCAGAGAAAAAGGAGATCTCGGTGTGAGATCGCTTGAAGATTTCTTGAAAGAAGCCGGCGCCTGAATTTTTACGGGATTTTCATCGATATATAATTAAGACATCTTTATTGACCGTCCCTGCTTATTAGGTTAAAATAGGAACATACGTTTGGACGAACAATTATAGGCGTCTGCGTCGGATTTACTCGTTGAAGAGGATCTTAATAGATTCTCTTTTTTTGTTTATATAGGAGCGAAAAATGCGGGGATTGCCGAATAAACAAGGATTGTACGACCCTTCTTTCGAGCGCGACAGCTGCGGCGTCGGGTTCGTGTGCAATATAAACGGGAATAAGACCCATGATATAGTCGAAAAAGGCATTGAGGTCTTGAACCGCTTAAGCCATCGCGGCGCAACGGGGGCCGATCCGAAGACAGGCGACGGGGCCGGCATACTTATCCAGATACCCCATGAGTTCTTCTTGTCGGAATGTCCCAAGGCCGGCATAAAACTTACCGAAGAATATGCCGCAGGATTCATATTCCTTCCTCAAAATAAAGACGATAGAAGGTCGTGCGAGAAGATCGTCGAAAAAGTTATTGCCGAAGAAAAACAAAGATTCCTGGGATTTAGGGACGTTCCAGTCGACAACTCGGATATCGGGGAAGGGGCCAGGAAGACACAACCGGTCATCCGCCAGGTTTTCGTAGGCAGCGGACAGGGGGCTTTTGGCAAGATAGATTTCGAAGCCAGGCTCTATATAATCCGGAAGCTTATAGAGTCGAAGATAAAACGTTCGGATATAAAGCAAAAAGACTTTTTCTATATCCCTTCGCTTTCATCAAGGACCATAGTGTATAAAGGGCTTCTCATGCCGGACCAGCTCAAAAGTTTTTATCCCGAGCTTTCAGATCCGAGAATAAAGAGCGCTCTTTGCCTGGTCCATTCACGCTATAGTACGAACACTTTCCCTACATGGGACCTTGCTCAGCCTTTCAGGTTCCTTGCCCATAACGGAGAGATAAATACCCTCCGCGGGAACATAAACTGGACAAGAGCCAGGGAAAAGATGTTGAAAAGCGATATTCTGGGCAGCGAGCTCAAGAAGATATTGCCGGTCATCGTGGAAGGCGGCAGCGATTCCGCAGCTCTTGATAATGTGCTCGAGATGCTGGTCATGTGCGGAAGGAGCCTCCCTCACTCAATGATGATGCTGATCCCGCCTGCCTGGGAAAAGAACGAGCTTATGGACAAGAAACACAGGGCTTTTTATGAATATCATGCCTGTCTTACGGAACCTTGGGACGGACCTGCGGCTGTCGCCTTTACCGACGGAAGGTTCATCGGAGGGATCCTTGACAGGAACGGTCTTCGGCCATGCAGATATGTGATAACAAAAGACGGGATGGTGGTACTTGCTTCGGAAGTCGGGGTCCTTGATATAGACCCGAAAGATATTCTTGTCAGCAGCCGTCTCATGCCGGGGAGAGTGTTCCTTATAGATACCCAAGGCGGCAACATCATCGATGATAAAGAACTGAAGGACGGGCTTTCATCAAAGAAACCTTACGGCAAGTGGCTGAAAGATAATATATTGAACCTTAAAGATATAAGACCGGCAAAAGGAACAAAGAGGGCAAAGGCGTCAGAGTTGCTGAAAGTACAACGAGCTTTCGGGTATACAAAAGAAGATATAAAGGTCCTGATAAAACCGATGTCCGAAAAAGGACAGGAACCTGTCGGTTCGATGGGGAACGATACTCCTCTTGCGGTCCTTTCAAAAAGGCCGCAGCTCCTGTTCAATTATTTCAAGCAATTGTTCGCACAGGTCACGAATCCTCCCATAGACCCTATCAGGGAAGAGATAGTGATGTCTTACGACAGCTATATAGGTCCGCAATCCAATCTGCTCAACGAAACGCCAGAACATTGTCATCGGCTGAAAATAAAGAATCCCGTGCTGACTAACGAGGACCTCGAGAAAATAAGAACTATAGACCAGAGCGGTTTCAAGTCAAAGACCGTATCTATGCTTTTTGATGTGAAAACAGATCCCGATATGAGCAAAGCCCTTAAAAGGATATGTTCCGAGGCATCTTCCGCCGTAAAAAAAGGATTCAGTTTCATAATATTGTCTGACCGCGGTGTTGATAAGAATAAAGCCGCCATCCCTTCTTTGCTGGCAGTGTCGAGCCTGCATTCTTACCTTACAGCCAAAGGCGAAAGGACAAGGGTCGGGTTCATTATAGAAAGCGCAGAACCGCGCGAGGTCATGCATTTTGCGCTTTTGTTCGGTTACGGAGCGGGCTGCATCAACCCTTATCTGGCTTTTGACACTATAGACGGATTGATAGAAGAAAAAGAAGTGGATGCGGACAGGGAAAGCGCCCATCGCAACTACGTAAAATCAGTGGAGAAAGGGATACTGAAGATACTTTCAAAGATGGGGATCTCCAGGCTCCAAAGCTACCGCGGTGCGCAGATATTCGAGGCTTTAGGGCTTAGCGATGACTTGATAGAGAAATATTTCCCGGGGACTGTATCAAGGATCGGCGGGGTCGGTCTCAAAGAAATAGCAAAAGAAACGCTGATCAGGCATGAAAAAGCTTTTTCGGAAAAGAACGATGACGAAATGCTGGATGTCGGCGGGGTCTATCAATGGAGAAAAGGCGGAGAAACACACCTTTGGGAACCTGATACGATATTCGCGCTACAGCAGGCCGCCAGGAACAACGATCCGCAAAAATACAGGGAATTCTCGGAGCTTATAAATAACCAAAAAGGGCACAATGCAACATTAAGGTCCCTTTTAAGGTTCAAAAAAACGTCCCCGATAAGCCTGGACGAGGTTGAACCGGCTTCCGAGATAGTAAAAAGGTTTGTTACTGGTGCCATGAGCTTTGGTTCGATAAGCAAGGAAACGCACGAGACCATAGCGATCGCGATGAACAGGCTTGGCGGCAAGTCTAATACAGGCGAGGGCGGAGAAGACCCTATAAGGTTCAAACCGCTCCCTAACGGCGACAGTGTCCGGAGCGCCATAAAACAGGTCGCATCCGGAAGGTTCGGCGTCACGAACAATTATCTGACAAATGCCGATGAGATACAGATAAAAATGGCGCAGGGCGCGAAGCCGGGCGAAGGCGGCCAGCTTCCCGGGCATAAGGTGGACAAAGTGATCGCGAGGATAAGATATTCTACTCCCGGCATAACGCTTATCTCCCCGCCGCCGCACCATGATATTTATTCCATCGAAGATCTTGCCCAGCTTATTTTCGATCTTAAGAACGTCAATCCTGCCGCCAGGATAAGCGTGAAACTTGTTTCCGAGATAGGCGTAGGTACGGTTGCCGCAGGTGTCGCTAAAGGTCATGCGGATATGATCCTTATCTCCGGCGGGGACGGCGGGACAGGGGCTTCTCCGTTCAGTTCCATAAAACATGCAGGGCTACCGTGGGAGCTCGGGCTTTCGGAAGCACATCAGACCTTGGTACTTAACGGGCTGCGGAGCAGGGTAAGGCTGCAGACCGACGGACAGATGAGGACCGGGCGCGATGTTGTAATAGCCGCGCTGCTCGGAGCTGAAGAGTTCGGGTTTTGTACGGCGGTCCTTGTGGTACTAGGTTGTGTCCTGCTCCGGCATTGTCATTTGAACAATTGTTCTTTGGGGATCGCTACCCAGGATGAAGTCTGCAGGAAGCGATTTTCAGGAAAACCGGAATTTATACAAAATTATCTATTATTCGTCGCTGAAGAAATAAGACAGATCATGGCTTCTTTAGGCATAAAGAAGATCGACGATCTCATAGGAAGATCGGACCTTCTTGAAGCCGATCAAACCATGCTTGACTGGAAGACCCGTAAACTGGACTTCTCAAAAATATTGTACAGACCAAATACTTCCGACAGGACATCCGTCAGAAAGTCGATCTCCCAAGACCATGGAATAAAGGACGTGTTGGATGTGAAACTCCTGGATACATTGGAAGATAGTATATCTAAAAAACGATCCGTAAGGATAGAACTTCCGATAAGGAACGTTAACAGAACTGCCGGAGCGATGTTGAGCGGCAGGATATCCTCTTTGTACGGTGAGGACGGCCTTCCCGATGATACGATAACCGTTAAATTCACGGGTACTGCCGGGCAGAGCTTCGGGGCGTTCCTTTCCAAAGGGCTCACTTTTGAGCTCGAGGGAGAAGCGAACGATTATGTCGGCAAAGGACTATCAGGCGGGAAAATAGTGATCTATCCGAACAAAAGAACAGGTTTCGATCCCCAGAAAAACATAATTGTCGGCAATACCACTTTTTACGGGGCAACATCGGGAGAGGCTTATATAGGCGGAGTTGCCGGAGAGCGTTTTTGTATCCGGAATTCCGGGATATATGCCGTTGTCGAGGGAGTGGGGGACCACGGGTGCGAGTATATGACCGGAGGAAGGGTCCTTATCCTGGGCGGGACGGGAAGGAATTTTGCCGCGGGTATGTCCGGCGGGATAGCCTATGTTTACGGAGTGAACGGTGATTTTAAGACTAAATGCAATACGGAACTGGTGAGCCTGGAAAAATGTTCCGTTACCGACGAATCGCTGTTGCATTATCTTTTACAGAACCATTATAAGCACACAAAAAGTTCCGTTGCGAAGAAGATCCTCGATGATTTTGAACACGAGACGTCAAAGATAGTGAAAGTGATACCGATAGAGTACAAGAAAGTATTGGCGGCAGTCGAGCCTAAGAGATCAAAAGTTGACGAACCGTTCGATTTTTAAGGAAAGGACCTGTAATGGCTGATCCGAAAGGGTTTTTAAAAGTGAAGCGCCAGACCTGCCAGATGAGGCCTGTCGAGGAGCGCTTAAAAGACTATAAAGAGATCCCTGTTTTAAGGAGCGAACACCAGGCGAAGGAGCAGGCATCCCGCTGCATGGATTGCGGAACGCCCTTTTGCCATTCAAGCTGTCCGGTAGGCAACCTTATACCTGAATGGAACGATGAGATGTTCCGAGGCAATTGGCAAAAAGCTTTTTCCGCACTTCAATCCACGAATAATTTCCCTGAGATCACAGGAAGGATCTGCCCGGCACTTTGCGAGTACGGATGCGTGCTCGGATATAATGACGACCCCGTGACCATAAGGGAGAATGAGCTTTCTATAATAGAGGAAGCATTTAAATCCGGACATGTAAAACCAAAACCCCCTAAAAAAAGGACAGGGAAAAAGGTCGCCGTGGTAGGTTCCGGGCCTGCCGGCCTTGCAGCGGCCGACCAATTGAACAAATATGGGCACAGCGTTACGGTATTTGAACGGGATGAGCAGCCGGGCGGCATCCTCAGGTACGGGATCCCCGATTTTAAATTGGAAAAACGCATCATCGACAGGCGATTGGCTATTCTTAAAAAAGAGGGGGTCGTGTTCAAGATCGGGGTGGATGTCGGAGGGGAATATCCGGTCAAGGATATCATCTCTCAATTCGATGCTGTTTGTATAGCTATAGGGTCAAGGACTCCCAGGGACATGAACATAGAAGGCCGGTCTTTGGGCGGCATCCATTTTGCGATGGACTACCTTTGCCAGTCGAACAGAAGGGTTTCCGGGGAAAAAATATACGCCTCTCCTATAGATGCCTGCGGTAAAAAAGTGCTGGTCATAGGCGGCGGGGATACCGGCTCCGATTGTGTGGGGACCGCGAACCGCCAGGGGGCATCTTCAGTTACTCAAATAGAGATAATGCCGAAACCCCCGGTGTGCAGGGTCCCTGAGATGCCGTGGCCTAAATATCCTATGCTCCTAAAGACCTCCACAAGCCATGAAGAGGGGGCCGAGCGCCAGTGGTCCATACTTACCAAGAGGTTCGAAGGGGAAAGCGGCACCGTTAAGAGGGTCGTCTGCACCAGCGTAGAATTCGTCTTTGATAAAGAAAAGTCCTGCCAAGTCATGAAAGAGGTCCCGGACTCCGAATTCGTTATAGAGGCGGACCTTGTTATTCTTGCGCTCGGATTCGTCCACCCTGAAAACGAAGGGATAGTGGAGGAGCTAAAGCTTAAATTGGATGCCCGGGGCAATATCTTGACCGGCGCGGACTATATGACATCTAAAAAGTCGGTATTTGCCGCCGGGGATTCTCGTCGGGGGGCTTCTCTTGTGGTCTGGGCTATTTATGAGGGACGGCAGGCGGCCGGATCCATGGACCGTTATCTTTCTGAGGCCGTCAGGAAGAGAAAACGCAAATAACTTTTTGCGAAGCTATATCAGACAAGACCGTAAGTCCCTTATCCTTAAAATCCAGGACCTTTATAATATCCCTGAACCTGCCGTGTTGCGGCAGTATTTTTTCCATAATGTCCTCTGCTTCGTCCAGGGCTTTTAGGTTCAAATAAGAACTTTCCTCTTCCGGGAAAAGGGCTATATAGAATATATTGCTTTCAACAAGGTCCTGGAACATGTGGGTGCCGAATGAAAGTTCCGGCACAAGGTTTCCGCTCCTGAAGGCGATCTCTACTATGCAGCGCATATGGTTTATCTCAAAAAAGCTTACAGGCACTCCCATTGAGGGCGTTGACGTTCCCCATCTTCCGGGCCCCATAAGCATCGCAGGGCAGTCTTTTTTATCCTTCAAGAAAGCGTTTATCTTTCCCGTTATCCTTGCTGTTTCGTATTTGTCCTGTTGGTTCAGCAGGCTGTATCTTTCCGGATCTATATATATCACATACCTTATTTTCTGCGAGATGTTCCCTCCCATAAAATTGCCTTCAGAACTTAGAACGGTCCTGTCTTTCTCTTTTGTGTCGGGCAGTGTTACCGTATTTTGCAGCCATTTTTGCTGGAGAGGCCTGCATTGCAAAAGATTTATCTTAAAGGAATCCCCAGAGAAATTTGCCGTGAACTCAATATCGACAGGATGTTCGTAAGAATTTTCGAGCGTTTTCATGATATTCCGCATCTTGCGCGTGAAATCCGTAGTAGAGAAAAGCTTGTCGAAATTAAGGTGCGTATATCCGCGGTCTGTTTTTGCGATCATATTCAATACGGTTTCCGGCGTATGAGGCAGGACTTTTTCAAGGTCCGCGGTCTCTAAGCTGTTCAAGCCGATGTCCAGAACATCCGCTTTGCGCTGGTAGGACAATCCTGCTTCATCAGTTCCGGAATGAGGCAGAAGATTCGGCTGGTCAAGAGAAACTATTCTGGGATAATCGTCCTCGACCCTGTTGACCGCCCTTGTGCCGAGGCCGAAGACAAGCCGTATCATCCCTGCTTTCGGGTCTATGCTCTTTTCCCATACATAAGTATTGAACGATATGCCGACCCCGGCAAGGTCTGGGAAAAAGAACGGGCCTTTGTAAGAACCGGATACTCTTTGTACCAAAAGCGCCATCTGTTCATCGTGTTTGTCCAGGCCTCTTTCAAGCCTGTAAGACAGGGCTTCTTCGCTCATTGTGCTTGCAAATACCTGTCTTACAGCCTCTTCGAAGTTCTTGTATCGCTGTTCCGGGGACCCCTGGTTAACACAGAAGATGCTCTCGTATTTTCCCGCGAATACGTTCCCGAAGCCGTCTTCCAAAAGGCTGGAGGACCTGACTATTATCGGTGATTGCCCGAAATATTCGAGCATCTGCTGGAACTGTTCCTTTATCTCCATCGGGAATTTCCCGGAAAGCATTTTTTCCCTGAGGTCTTTTGCCGCGTCAAAATAGCCGTCTTTTGTTTTTTGTTCCATGAATATGCGCCACCAGCCGTTCTGTACTATATATGCATAGAACACGTCGGCCCCTATGTAAAATGAGTCGTGCGGTTCGAGTTCCGATCTCCAATCAACGGAAGTGTCTTTCGAAAGTATCTTCCTGGCCAGGAGCATACCGACGGCCTTTCCTCCTA
>JAKLHX010000021.1 GCA_022709925.1 Candidatus Margulisiibacteriota bacterium | reverse complement strand
TATACGGGCATTCAAATAATCAACAATAACCGCATTAGTATCAAACCCGGTTTGCCCTGAATTCTTTGAAAGCCCGAGACTGCCCTTCAAGAAGTCCGGGAGAAGCATGATCCTTATCTGGTTGTCATCATAAGACCCAGCGGTATATTCCGGAGGTTTCTTGGCGGTATCCACATCGAAAGCATAGAACTTAAGATCGATGCTTTTGCTCTTGTCCTGGACGAACGGCATGCCGCTCACCCTTGTCACGACCACCACCGTTTCTTTTTTTATGGCTGTTGAAGTATCTGCTGCCGTGGAAGATCCCGACTTATCCTGTGAATAATTGACTATTTCGCTCTTCGCCGTCAGCTTTATATAAGGAATTGATGAATAAGGAGCTTCTCCGCCCTGAAAGACCGCCTCGTTCCTGTTTATCATTGAACGGTCCAGACCGAATAATTTTTCCTGGGAATCTTCGTTAAGGACCTCAAACTCTCTTCCGAGGACATTTAAAACCCCGCTCTTGATGTCTACGATCCCTTTTACTACGGGAGAATGCATCATCCCCGAGATCTTCAGGTCTTCGCCGGATATTTCCAGATTTATGTTGGCAAGGTCTACAGAAATGGTCCCGGGACCGTTCCCTTGCACAAGCCGAACATTTTTACCTATGTCCGCTATTATATCGAGAGCCGCATTGGTCTTTGGAGAAGCGCCGTCCATGGAACCCGTAGGAAGAGACAGCCTCCCTTCGGAAAGCGATACCCTTCCTTTTATCTCCAGGGCCTTTCCGTAAGTATTTGCCGCATCAAATATCAAAGGTCCTTTAATGCTGCAGCCGGCCAATGAAAAATCTCCGGAATATACCCCCGGAATACTTATCGATCCGTTCGTGTCGGCCATAAGAATGTTGAACCCGACCCTGCTTTCAGACCCAAAAGCCCTTGAAAGGTCCACAAGCCCCGCGATCGAAAAAGGAAGGGGCCTGTTCAGCGTCCGATCACCGGAAACTATCCCGGAAAATTTGTTTATCCTCAGAACGCTGTCAACAAAAGAGATGTCCGCGTCAAAATTATACGCGGTAGACCTCAGCTGATCTATGTCCACAGTGGCATTTTTAAAGTTCAAGCCCCCGTTTATTTTCGGCTTGTCTATAGTCCCGCTCAATTTTAGTTTCGCGGCACCGGTGCCGGACTCCCATTTAACCCCTCTTATTAAAGAAGCTAAAAGCCCGACATTGTCACCGGACAGGTCCACTGCCAAAGAAAGTTTTTTGCCCGTCACAAAAGGGATAACTCCTTCTATGGAAGCCGATTGCGATCCGGCAGTTATCTCCAGTTTTTTTAAAGTAAGAGCGCTGTCCCCGTATCTTATGTCGGCATTGACATCATCAAGAAAAATATCGGATACCCCTGCCCTTTCGGCGTGAAGCCCGCAGACCACCTTGGGATCATAATAGGTCCCGACAACAGAAGCATTCATGTCTATTAGGCCTTCTACAGGCACGCCTATCTTAAAGGCGTTGTTTATTCCGTCTATATTGAAATCCTTTGCGTCTATGCGTATATTCACCGGCCCTGACATGTCTATTTTCCCGTGAGAAGAAAGAACCCCTCCTCCCTTCTTCATCGCAAAATTATTCAGGGATAAAATATTGTGTTTTATGCTGAATCCGGCGTTTACAGAATCAAATCCGAAAGAATTGATCTTCCCTCTCGATGACCTTACGGAAGCTTCTAGAACGAGATCGGACCCTTGCCCATAAAAATCCGCACTTATGCCTAAAGGCGCATCCATCGAAATATCGAACACTCCTCTTTCATCCTGCTTGCGCTGCGACAGACTGAATAACTTGCCCCAGGTCTTTAGAAAGCCGTTATTTATGCTTAACAACGAATAATCGCCTGTTTTTGACCTGTAAGGTTCGAGTCGCGGGAATGAAACGCTGTCAGTTTTCAGAAAAACCCTCTTACCGTAATTGACGGCCAGAACGGATTGGGACATCTCTTCATAGACCGATCTGCCAATAGAGTATAAAGACCTCAAATTGCCTTTTGATGTGTAAACATTGCCTTGATAACGCGGCACGTTTTTATCCAGGGACGCTTTTACTGAAAAAGAATACTCATCATCACCCTGCACCAATACCGCCGGGCCGGAAAAACTTACAACGGAATCCTTATACCCCAGATAGCCTCGGAGCTTGTCTAGCTTGATATTGTTGTAATTCAGGCCCTCGAAAAGCAGCCCGCAGGAAATATCGGGAGATGATAACGTCCCTTTTAGCCGCCCGTCAAAAGCAAGCCGTCCGAGGATCTTTGCATAGTTTTGGGTGAACGGGACAAGATCGGCCAGGGACAGGTCGCCCTTAAAAACAAAATCCATTTCTCCGTCGGGCCTTGTCTCTCCGGTCGCGTAAATTTTTGAGCCGAGACTGTCAACATAGAGCTCTTTCACGGAAAGTCTTTTGTTTTTCCATTTTGCACTGATGGCCGCGGACTTGATGCCTTTTATCCCCAAAGAGGCCTTCGATACTTTTGCCTCCAAAGATACGGAAAGGTTCTTTGCGGTTTCATAGATATCTGCCTGATCCGGCAAATATCCGCCTATGCTTATATTTATGTCCGCCAGACCGCTTACGTTCTTCGCGCCTTCAGGCATAATACTTTCTATTACTTTAAGATCCGAAAGGTCCATGCCTTCCCCGCTTATATTGAAGCTCGCCGATTCTCCAAGCCCTATGGTACCGCTCATGGATATTTTTGAAGTATTCACAAATGCCGAAATGTTTTCCGACCGGAAAACGGCATTTTTGAGACTGAACCTGCCGTATATCCGATCTATCTTTTGCGGGCCTATATTGGCGGAAGATATCGACAAGAGCCCTTGAGCTTCTATATTCTTCAAGGGGTGTTTTAGCATATTCTCGTCAAGCCTTCCGGAAAGCCTGCCTTCAAAACTGTCCAGCATTCCGTAGACCCCACCCAACACTTCGGGACTGTTAAGCTCAAACCCCTGGGCGAACGATTCCAGGACAAAATCCATATCTTTAGTGATCTTGCCTTTAGCGACGAACTCACTTTTCCCGGAACTTATCCTTACGGGATCGAACATGACATCCCCGTCTTTTATACCGGAAGAAACCGAAACCCCGTCGATCTTTTGCCCGAACATGACCCCGCCAGAGATGCCGGCTTCGGCGCTTATTCTCAAAGATCTAAAGCTCCCCGATATCGAAACATTGCCGTCGGCAAGGCCGCGTACCGCAGGAAGTTCGCCTGAAAGCTCGGCAATGTCAGTCTTATTGAAAGAGAACTTGCCCGAGACCGCCTGGTCGTTCTTCTTTAAGCTTATTTTTAGTCCGCCGTTGATCCTGCCGCTGCAAAAGTTCGCGCCCGTGAGGTCCATGACGAACTTATTATCATCCAGGGATATCTTCACGGGGCCGCTCATAGGGCGCCCGTATACCTTCCCGGAATTGAACATGATATCGCTCTGCAAGTACAGGCCCGGAGCGGTCGAGACCGACAGGTCAACATCGGCGACTCCTTCGATAGGGATGTCTTTTACGGAAGGGATGCCGATGTAAGAGTTCCATTTTTTCACATCCAGTCCCGTCGCGGAAAACTTGACATCGGTACTCGCTTTTTTAAAGTCCGTTTTCCCGTCAACGCTCAATGGGCCTTCTTTTGTAAGCGCCTTGAACTTAAAGAATATCCTGTCTTTTTTTGAAAAATTCGCCGTGCCGTTCATATCATTCAGTGAAATTTCGAACTTCTCTTTTATCGGTTCTCCAAATCCTAGGTGATCGACAAAAAATGCTTTGCCTTTGGATATCTTTATTTTTGCCTTAAAGACTGGAGCCATAGCGGCCCCGCCTTCCTGCTGAGCGACAAGCTTTTCATAGTTCCAGCTTCCGTCCTTTTCGTGCTCCACATAAACATCCGGACTTACCAGATCGATAGAGTAGATCGCCTGGACGATGTCCTTTACAAAAGCTGCTTTGAACAGATTGTAAGATATCCTGGCTTCTTTCACTGAAATGACGGTACCGTCGGAAAGTTTTTTGTGTCTGGCGACTTTCAGGTCCTTGATCGTAACCGAATTCACCAGGTTGCCGCTCACTGAACCTATCGACACCTCACGGCCGAGTATGGCCGAGGCCTGTTTTATTATTTCGCTCTTAACCGTGGAATAGACCGGGTTATCGATATTTAAGAATGGCAAAGAAATGCAGGGAGACGCCAAAGCGATCCCGACAAAAAAAGACAGTATCACCCTTTTTAGCATTATTTACAATGGAAATTATAACACTTACAAGTCTTATATAGAATGGAGAATATTTTTCAGCCCATTCATGGCCTATTGAAGAGGAAGCCCTCTCTGTGAAATATGCCGTTCAAGTTCTTTGACCTTTGACTCGAGCTGTTTTATTTTGAGGCCGTCCTTTATTTTCTGGAAGACAGCGATGATACCCGCGGCAATGAACCCCGAAAGGACTGATACCAATATCACTATGGATAAAGATACTTGCTGGCTTTGCCAAAGGATGAGGTTTATTATCACCGCGGAAGAATTGGCTACAGCGAATAATGCGACCACGACCGCGAGGACCAGCAACACCGTTAAATTTATTATCATCAAAAAAGACCCTCCTGCAAGCTTGTGTCCCCTTCTTTTTTCATCCCTATATGCTCGTAGGCGGATCTCGTAAGGACCCTGCCTTTAGGGGTCCTGTCAAGGAATCCTATCTGCATAAGATAGGGCTCGTAAACATCTTCGACAGTTCCCGGATCTTCGCTTATGGAAGCCGAGATAGTATCGATCCCCACCGGCCCTCCGTCAAATTTTTCAGCTATGCTTTTAAGTATTTTTCTGTCGATATTATCCAGGCCCATGTCGTCTACTTCGAGATGCGCCAGCGCGCTGTCAGCGACTTCTTTCGTTATCTTTCCGCCGGCCTTGACCTGGCTCCAATCCCGTACCCTCCTTAACAGCCTGTTGGCTATCCTAGGGGTTCCGCGGGCCCTTCTGGCGATCCTATAAGAACCTTCTTCATCGATGACGACCCCAAGGACATCGGCGGCTGCCATTATGATCTTTTTTAATTCCTCCGGACTATAAAAATCCAGCCTGCTTATCAATCCGAACCTGTCCCTTAGCGGCCCGGTAAGGAGGCCTGCTCTTGTCGTTGCTCCTATCAATGTGAATTTTGGGAGATCGATCCTTATAGACCTCGCACTCGGCCCCTTCCCTATCACTATATCCAGGCCAAAATCTTCCATAGCCGGATATAAGACCTCTTCAACGACTTTGTTAAGCCTGTGTATCTCATCTATGAACAGCACCTCGTTCTCTGAAAGGTTCGTGAGTATCGCGGCAAGGTCTCCCGGCCTTTCGATCGAAGGACCGGATGTCACTTTTATACCGACACCCATTTCATTGGCTATTATATAAGCAAGCGTCGTCTTTCCCAGTCCGGGAGGCCCATACAAAAGAACATGCTCCAGGGATTCTCCGCGTTTTTTGGCAGCGCCCATCAGGATATTTATACTTTCCTTTATTTTGGTCTGTCCTATATAATTCTCAAGCCTTTTGGGCCTTAATCCGTTGAAAGAGGAGTCTTCTTCCCTTCTTTCGACGGTGACTATCCTGTTGTCTTCTTCCTGCATATGTTTATCAACTTCCTTCATAAAGCCTTCTGTACTGCCAATAACTTTCGAGCACTTTTTTTACATATCCTCTCGTCTCTCTATAAGGTATGTTCTCCACGAATTCGTCGATATCTTCAGTCCCGGTCTTTCTCATCCATTTTTTTACGTTGCCTGCTCCGCCGTTATATGAGGCAAGCGCCAGATATTTATTGCCTTCGAACATCTGAAGGAGCTGTGAAAGATAATAGGAGCCCATCTTGATGTTCAATGAAGGCTCAAACAGTCTAGAAGTATAATAAGGCTTTATCTGCATGTTCTTCGCGATCCTTCGCCCCGTGGAAGGTATTATCTGCGTAAGTCCGTGCGCCATCGCCCAAGACAATCCTCTTGGGTTGAACCTGCTCTCTTCTCTTATGAGCGCATAAACAAGATACGAATCCACGCCGAATTTCTCTGAATAACTATTCACGTATTTTTCGAACCCTTTAGGGTATGAGATCGCCATGGCTTTCTTGACCGAGGGATCGGAAGAACCCGACAGGTCCTCGCGACGCACATCATCCTCGACAAGGCTTATCGATGTTTGGTAAGACCTCTGGGCCGAAAGCACCGAAGCTATGCACATCCTGGCCGTCTTTTCGTCTTGATCGGTCTTTGCCTTTTCGCTCATAACATTTGCTTCCACAAGCGCTTCGTCATAGAAACGGTTATTAAAAAGTTCGCAGAACTTCTTATATTGGATATTCTCCGACGGCCCGGCCTCAAAATTCATGAGAGGAAGGTTCACCGTGCTTAAAGGCGGCATCTTCATGTTCAGGAGCTCCATGGCGCGGTATCCATAATACGTATTCGGATATTTGACCGCGACATTGTGATATATCCGGGAGGCTACATCAGACATCCCCATCTTTTGCGCGGATTTTGCCTGCCAATACAGGCACTTTGAAGTAGAAACGGCGGCAGGCACTTTTTCAAAAGCTTCCCCGAAAGTGCTGTAAGCAAGATCGAACCTGCCTTTTGAATAATAGGAAAATCCCAGCTTCCAGCACGCATCCGCTATGGTAGAGCTACCTTGGTATTTCTTGATGATGTTAGAGAACGCCGTTTCGGCGAAATCCTCGTATCCGTTCTTACTGTAATAATCGGCTATCCAATATTCGGCATCAGAAGCAAGCTCGCTTCCGGGGAACATTTCAGAGAGTTTATTGAATGAAGCGACGGCATCGGGAAAATTACCTTGTTTCAAATGTGCAAAACCTTTGTAATAGAAAGATTGCGGAGAATAATATTTTCCCGCCTCGAACAATTGCACCGCGCTCTTTGACATGCCGCTCTTGTAATAACAAAGCGCGAGCTTTAAAAGCGCCTGGGGGGCAAGAGAGCTTGAGGGGTAGAGATCCAGCATCTTTTTATATTCCGCCGCTGATCTCATATAGTCCTTTTTTTCAAACAGCATCTGGGCCCGCTCGAACAAAGCCTCCGGAGAAGGAGACTTCGGCCTTATGCCTATCGCATTCAAACGGCTCATCGCATTCTTAAGATGGGGGCTGAAAGGATGGTAAAGGTTAACTTGAGAATATCTGTCTACCGCTTCCTGATATAACCCGAGATTCTCATAAGAAAGACCGGATTTGTACCTTGCAGTGTCTTTCGGGGTATTCGACCGGCCGAGTTTTACGGCCTGATCGTAATAATACGCCGCTTTTTGGTAATTCCCGGAATAAAAACTTATCTCGGCAGCTTTAAAGCTGGCTTTGCCGGCAAGAGCGCTTTCAGGATGTTCTTCCGCAAGCTTAATATATTCGGCGTCGTTGTCATATAATGATGCCAGTTTGTACTGCGCGTAATCATTAAGTATATATCCCTTGTTCGCAGAAAGGTCCTTAAGTATCCCTGCGGCATCCTGCACATATCCTGCTTTTATAAGATGGCATGCCTTTAAATATGCTTCGGTAGTGCTGGTCGAGGCAAAGACTGGAACAAAAGAAAGAGAGATAAAGGCTGCTATAAAGACTGCTGTTCTTTTCATTTATGAAGATTTTATCACCTTTAGGAGAGTTTTTGTATGGGGGCATATTTGAGCATCAGAGTTTTTTTACCGGTCAAGTAGAAGGAAATATCTATTATCGTATCCTCTCCCGCCGCCTCTATTTTCACGATCTCCCCTTTGCCCCATTTAGGGTGGCTTATCATGTCCCCGATATTGTACATGCCTTCTATTTCAGAGGTCACTTCGATCTTCTCATATTTTTTGTCGCCGTCCTCCTGCGAACTTATCTGCTTGATGGTGTTTTCAGGGATCTCTTCAACGAACCTTGACGGCCCGTTGCACCAGCTCTCCCCGAAAAGCATCCTTTCCTGGGCATGAGTGACATAAAGCTTCTCCTTGGCCCTTGTTATTCCCACATAACAAAGCCTGCGCTCCTCTTCAAGCTCTTTCGGTTCGAACATGGACCTGTAATGAGGGAAGATCCCCTCCTCAAGCCCGGCAATGAACACCACGGGGAATTCGAGGCCCTTGGCGGCATGAAGCGTCATAAGCGTAACGAACGGCTTGGAAAGGTCGGCGGTGTCCTGATCTGTTACAAGAGAGATCTGCATCAAAAAAGCCCCCAGAGAGATATCATCGGAATTCTTTTCAAACTCCATGGCAACGGACAGGAATTCTTTTATATTCTCGGACCTCGACAGGGATTCTTCAGTGCCTTCAGCCTCAAAACTTTTTACAAGCCCGGATGCTTCGATCGCAAGTTCGACTATCTTTGACGCCGATGACCCCTCGACCTCACTTCTTATCTTCTCGATCTTTTCAACAAGCCCTGAAAGCGACTGTCTCGTCTTTTGGGCAAGCTGGACCTGGCCAAGGCTCTTTAAGACATCAATTATAGAGCCGCTGTTTTTTTCGGATTCTATCTCTATCTTCTTTAGCGTGGTCTTCCCTATACCTTCAGTCATAAAGCCGATGACCCTGAAAAAACTCAACTTATCGCAAGGGTTGAATACAACCTTAAGAAGGGAAAGGAGGTCTTTTATCTCTTTTCTCTCATAGAAACGGAACCCTCCGAATATCTTGTAAGGCAGCCCGTTCTGGAGAAGGACTTCTTCTATCACCCGCGACTGGGCATTTGTCCTGTAAAGGATCGCCATGTCTCCCAGAGGCCTTTTAGTCGACATCTTTTTTATCTCTCCGATCATAAATCTGGCCTCGTCCCGCTCATCGGACGCGAGATAGCTTGTTATCTTCTCTCCGGAACTGCTTTTTGTCCAAAGCTGTTTTTCTTTTCTGCTCGCATTGTTCGCGATCACATTGTTCGCGGCTTCCAGGATATTCTTCGTGGACCGGTAGTTCTCTTCCAGCTTGAACACTTTCGCATTCGGATAATTGGATTCGAATTCCAGGATGTTCCTGATATCGGCACCCCTGAACCCATATATGCTCTGGTCATCGTCCCCGACAACACAGATATTGCCGTATTTGCCCGAAAGCAGATGCGCGATCATGTATTGCGCGTGATTGGTGTCCTGGTATTCGTCAATGTTCACATATTTGAACCTCTCCTGATAATGCTCCCTTACGGAAGAATGTTTCTGGAGCAGTTCTACGGTAAGCATGAGCATGTCGTCAAAGTCTATAGCATTGTTTTTCCTGAGTTTTTCCTGATACAGCCTGTAACACGGAGCTATCTTTTCCTCCCAAAAATCGATCGCTTTATTCAAATAGCCGTCAACGGTTATCAATTCATTCTTCGCCTTGCTTATGGAATCGAGGACTGCCGCCGGCTTATACTTTTTATCGTCATAATCAAGCTGTTTTAACACTTCTTTGATCAGGGATCTTTGATCGTCGCTGTCATATATCACATAGTTCTTATCCCATCCAAGCTTATCAATATTGCTTCTGAGTATCCTTCCGCAGATGGCATGAAAAGTGCCGACCCACATCTCCCTGGCCGGTATCCCTACCAGTTTTTTCAGCCTGTGCTTGAGCTCATCGGCCGCTTTATTCGTAAAAGTCACGGCAAGTATCTCATGCGGTGCGATGTTCTTCTCTTTTATAAGGTAAGCTATCCTGTGCGTAAGAACCCTTGTCTTGCCTGAACCGGCGCCTGCGATTATCAGAACAGGCCCGTCGGTGCAAAGCACCGCCTCTTTCTGCTTGTCATTTAAGGATTTTAAGATGGCCATGGGAAAAACAATTATAACATGGCCTGTTTTTAAAAATCGGTGAAAACAGGCCTGTTTTTTGACGATATATATACGGGGAGAGGCTTTTCACTCATGACATCAATATTAGCGTTTCCATTGTCAAAACCTGCCGGAATGAGCAGTATCATGGCCAAATGGCCCGGAAGAGATCCGGGTCTTGCATCAAGGCCGTGTCGATCGGTTTCCCGCCAGATCCTAGAAAAAAACTCCGGACTAACTCACGGGATGGTAGTAAACGGAGCCCTGCCTTTAAACATTACAATTCATGGTGATTTGAGGCTTTCGGGAGAAATGGGCGCTGCAATACTCGAAGAAGCCGTTCATAAAACAAATGCACAACCCGAGAGACTCCCATCGGATATCGTTATTACGACCGGATCATGCGATGGGCTCCTGTCAAAAGCCGAGCCTGAAGGTGTTTTCAAGGTGAACGGCCGGATACTCGACATAAAGGATGATGACATATTAAGGAATATACTTGTGCAATTATCCGTATTCCATGCGGCGTGCGAACATCTTTCTCGGGAACAGTCCCTTAACCAGCCAATGCTTGACGCTGCATTCATAATGCCATGGATGAAAGAATATATGGTCGGTATAAATGAGCTGGCGGAAAGACTGGCAACTATAGGCGTCGATGGGAGCCTTATTTCCTCGGCACTCGAAAGAATGGCAGCATGTGATCCGGGCTTCATCCCGTCTCCCGCGCTTGAAGAACGTCTTCAGCCTGCCGTTGACACACTGGCAAAAGACATATTAGAGATCGCATCAGGGAAAAACGGCTGCATAATATCCAACGATGCTCCCTCCGGCGCCGGGAAGACCACTATAGGAACCTTGCTGGTAAAGAAGCTGGAGTCCCTTGGAGCAAATGTTGTGGTGCTTGAGCTTGACGAATTCTTGTGTTTCAGGCCGTGGAGACAAGCTGTCCAAAAATATCTGCTTGGAGAACCTCTTAATGAGGAACAATCGTGTTTATTGTCGGAAGATGACCTGGCAAAATTGACCCCGGGCAAAAAATACGAGACGGAGTCTCAGGATTTCTGGAGAAATGAGGACATCGCCGGAATGCTCGACGGAATAAGGACGTTTTTAGACAGAGGGGATTCGGATACTTACAATTTCACGGCAAGGGACGCATATGACCAGGCGACAAAATCGGTGATACCGGAAAAGCCCTATTCGATCCCAAGAGGAGCGATCGTCATCGTATCAGGCAAATACGCGAACATTGCACGGTTAACGCCGATGTACGACCGCAAAATAAGGATAGTTGATAACGAAGAAGCTATAAGCGTAAGGTTCAGAGGAAGGATACTTAAATTGAGCCCCCAGGAAGCCGAGCGTCAAACGGCTTTCAACAATATAGCTCTCGTTCCAAGCTGGCAATATTATGATTCTTCAACAAGAGCCTCAATAGATAAGTTCCTCCATATGAGAACGGGCGTCCTTAAAGATACAGCCGAAGCTCCGAGGATCGCATCGTTCGACACTTTTCTCGGAATAATTTCCGAAGATCCTTTTAGGCCTTTGCCAATAAAGATCAGGGCGGATGCGTTCGTTCAAAGGCTGTTCTCCCCGCATATAGATTCCGGATACAACAGGTTCAACGGGATCCTCAATCACGGAGAGCTGGCGACAAAAAAAGGAAGAAGATTTAGGATAATAAACACTGACCCGTATCCGGAAATAGATCCCGCGACCAGGCTTCCTGAAACGGTAGCTTTTAATGTAATGGACATAACAGGAAAAGACCCTGTTTATGCCGGCTTTATCCTTGCCCGAAATCACGGAAAAGACATGCATCTGGAAATGGCGGGGAACCATGCACAGGATATGGACGCGATCGCGGTATTTGAAACCC
>JAKLHX010000206.1 GCA_022709925.1 Candidatus Margulisiibacteriota bacterium | reverse complement strand
GGTCAATTCATTGGGCTGCATACCCCCAACATCGAAGGTGTCCAGCGCGAATATCTTTCAATCGCCTACAAGGACAACGACGTGCTGTACGTCCCGATCCACCAGGCTGATCGCGTAACCCGCTATATCGGACCTGATAGTGGCCCCCCCTCGTTAAGCCGCCTTGGTAGCGCTGAATGGGACCTGACCAAAAGCCGCGTCCGCCACGCTGTGGTGGAAGTGGCGCAGGATCTGCTGGAGCTCTATGCCAGGCGTCAGACCGCTGAAGGATATGCCTTTGATCCGGATAACGATTGGCAAAAAGAACTGGAAGCCTCTTTTCCGTACATCGAAACACAGGATCAGCTGCTTGCGATTCAACAGGTCAAGGCTGACATGGAATCCAAGCGCCCGATGGACAGGCTGCTTTGCGGGGATGTGGGTTACGGCAAGACTGAGGTTGCACTGCGCGCTGCCTTCAAAGCGGTGACAAATGGCAAACAAGTGGCGGTGTTGGTGCCG
>JAKLHX010000205.1 GCA_022709925.1 Candidatus Margulisiibacteriota bacterium | reverse complement strand
GTTGAGAAGGCCCTGTCGCATGTTGAACTTTGGGAGGTCCTGAAGGACCGGCTGGATCGCCATGCCCTGAATCTTTCGCTGGAGCAGCAGCAGCGGCTTTGTATTGCAAGGCTCGTCGCGGTCACCCCCGACATTGTCCTGATGGATGAACCGTGTTCTGCCCTGGATCCGGTTGCGACCGGCAAGATCGAGGAGCTCATGTTCGAGCTGAAAAAAGACTACACGATCGTCATTGTGACGCATAATATGCAGCAGGCCGCACGGGTTTCGGATGATACCGGATTTATGCTGTTGGGAGAATTAATCGAATTTGGCAAAACCAGTGAGATTTTTACCGCGCCCCAGGATCGGCGCACCGAAGAATATATAACCGGAAGATATGGTTAACAATAGGAGGATTTGATGGAACGCCATTTTGATCATGAATTACAAGAATTGAATAATGATATTCTGCGGATGGGGGCCCTTGCCGAAGAGGCGATTTACAAGTCGGTCGAGGCGC
>JAKLHX010000204.1 GCA_022709925.1 Candidatus Margulisiibacteriota bacterium | reverse complement strand
CTAGCGGCGGAAGGTGTCGACATGATGTTCAATGCTGCAGCAATGAAGCATGTTCCCCTCTGCGAGAGAAATCCTTTCGAAGCGATAAAGACCAATGTCATAGGGACCCAGAATCTGGTGGACGCGGCGCGTTTTTACAATGTGGAGAGGTTTGTTCATATAAGCACCGATAAGGCCGCTATGCCCATAAACGTTATGGGCGCCACGAAACTACTCGCAGAAAAGATAGCCGTATCCGCAGAGCATTATAAGGGCGACCGGAAGACCGTATTCTGCGCGGTGAGGTTCGGCAATGTCCTCGGCTCAAGAGGATCTGTCATACCTTTATTTTATGACCAGATAAAAGGCGGCGGGCCGGTGACGCTTACCCATAAGGATATGACCCGTTTTATGCTGAGCATACCCCAGGCGGTCCAGCTTGTCTTCAAAGCGGCATATCTCTCAAAAGGGGAAGAGCTTTTCATATTAAAAATGCCCACTCTGAAGATAGCCGATATAGCCA
>JAKLHX010000203.1 GCA_022709925.1 Candidatus Margulisiibacteriota bacterium | reverse complement strand
AACAGAATTTTTTTTCTCTGTGCTTCTCCGTGTTCCCTGTGGTGAATAGTTTTATTTAACCACAAAGGTCGCAGAGGTACACAGAGGTTTGCTATTATAAAAAAACTGCAACAGAATTTTTCATTTTTTCTCTGTGCTTCTCCGTGCTCTCTGTGGTGAATAGTTTTGTTTAACCACGGAGGTTGCAGAGGTACACAGAGGTTTGCTATTATAAAAAAACTGCAATAGAATTTTTTTTTCTCTGTGCTTCTCCGTGTTCTCTGTGGTGAATAGTTTTGTTTAACCACGGAGGTCGCAGAGGTACTCAGAGACTTGCAATTATAAAAAACAACAACAGAATTTTTTTCTCTGTGCTTCTCCGTGCTCTCTGGGGTGAATAGTTATGTTTAACCACGGAGGTCACAGAGGTACACTGAGACTTGCAATTATAAAAAACAACAACAGAATTTTTTTTCTCTGTGCTTCTCCGTGTTCCCTGTGGTGAATAGTTTTATTTAACCACAAAGGTCGCAGAG
>JAKLHX010000202.1 GCA_022709925.1 Candidatus Margulisiibacteriota bacterium | reverse complement strand
AGTCGGAGCCATCCATACGAGCGTTGACACCCGGTAATGCGGGTCGAGCAAAGGGGTGGCGGTTTGAGACAACGCGAGAGCGAAACACAGCCCTACGCCGAGAGGACTCTGACCGTGACAACCAAACTTGAGCGTTTCACACTGATGGCGCGCGAAGAGCCGCACACGCGGTTCACTTCCCTGATGGGGTTGTTGTTTGACCACGAGGGGCTGCGCGAGGTAAGCGTTCAGCCTCCCTCGCCCTTTGGGAGAGGGGTTGGGGGTGAGGGATCGCCAGAACAGAAGGTTAGACCCCCCTCACCCCAGCCCTCTCCCCCTCGGGGGAGAGGGGGCTAAACGGGTACGGGCCACGAAACCCGGCGATCCTTGTCGCATCGTCAGGTTGGGCAGGCTAGAATCTCAGCCCATCATTCCTGATGTCGCCCAACGGGTCGTCCCGTCCCCACTCTTCTTCGGCATTCCTGTCGCTAACGACAGCCGTCCGGAACCGCGGCGGCGGGCCGCTTTTCGTGGAAGG
>JAKLHX010000201.1 GCA_022709925.1 Candidatus Margulisiibacteriota bacterium | reverse complement strand
CCTTTCGGCATCGAGGCAAAGCTTGTCTAGGGCCTCCTGCAGCCCTTCAGCTCCCTGTTCCACATTGAACAACAACCTGAGGTTCGCGGCAGAAAATCCTTTCCACCGGAGATTCCTGACTACTTCGAAATATGTATTCGAAATAACCGGATTGCGGAATCTTACCATCTTTACATGGTCGGGAGATGTTTCGAGAAGATTCTGCTGCAGCGAGCCCAGGTAGCCTGATAATGTCATTACAAGCTCTTCCCTGATAGGATCGATAGGTGGATTAGTTACCTGTGCGAACAATTGCTTGAAATAATTGAAAAGACGATAAGGTTTTTTTGAAAGCACAGCCAATGGAACATCATTCCCCATCGATCCGATTGGTTCCTTGCCTGTGGCTGCCATCTCCTTGATAATGCGGTCGGTATCTTCCATCGAATAATTGAAGGCTGTGGCATATTTCTGGTAATCGCCACCCATATCGGGAGTTACAATATGACCAGTCTCAATCTCCTCCAGATTGACCATGTTCCGGCTTATCCA
>JAKLHX010000200.1 GCA_022709925.1 Candidatus Margulisiibacteriota bacterium | reverse complement strand
AAACAGCATCGATTCCGTATCCGACAGGGATTTTATTATTGAATTTTTATTATCCGCCAGTATCTGCATGATGCATCTGAGCCGGTTTTCCGAAGAACTGGTTCTCTGGTCGTCATCGGAATTTAATTTTATTGAACTTTCAGATTCCTTTTCCACCGGAAGCAGTATCATGCCCCAAAAGAAAAACCCGGATGTGCCCGAACTTGTCCGGGGCAAATCGGCAAGGGTGTTCGGCAGCCTCATGGCAATGCTCACATTGATGAAATCGCTTCCGCTTTCCTATAACCGGGATATGCAGGAAGACAAACCGCCCCTGTTTGATGCGGCGGATACGCTTTCCGCAAGCATCCATATTTTCACGCAGATGCTGCCGAACATAACGGTCCATCAGACGGCAATGGCAAATGCCGTTTTATCAGGATATCTTAATGCGACGGATATGGCGGATTACCTGGTCGGCCGGGGAATGTCCTTCAGACAAGCCCACGAATGCGCCGGCAAAGCCGTCAATTATGCCTTAAAAAACAAGAA
>JAKLHX010000020.1 GCA_022709925.1 Candidatus Margulisiibacteriota bacterium | reverse complement strand
TCGCTGGTCAAAGCGTTTTCCGGTATTATAAGCTTAACGGCGCCATCGGTATTCAAAACTTCACCGCCGCCCGGCCCGATGGTCGTGGATTTGCTGTCCCGTCTCTCCAGTATTATCATCGGTACATAGTTGGTTTCTAGAGCGGAAACCGTCAATTGTCTGGATGCCGATATATATCCCGCGGCAGACACGGACAATGTCTGAAGGCCGCTGGTCACATTGCTAATTGTAAAGGAACCGTCCGATCCTGTAGTAGCCGATGAAGCCCCTACAACTACTGTCGCTCCTGATATAGGGTTAAGCAAGCTGTCAGAAACTACTCCTTGTACGGTAGAGATCGAAGAAGGGGCGTCTTCCCCACCGCAGCCAAAGAACGAGACCAGTGACATCACACACAAACAAACGAATAGGGCTTTTCTCATTATAGTGTCCTGTCTTGCAGCTGGCCTGCAGCCTTCAGCTGTTCATGTTTCCCGACAAGATCAGACTGTGTCTTTCCCGTGGCTTCTTCATAATGAGAGAACCTGGCAGTAAATGAGCCTCTTCCCCTGCTTATTGACCTGAGATCTGAAGCATATTTAGAGATCTCAGAACTTGGGACTGAAGCCCTTATGGTCTGATGCTTGTTGGCGGCCGGGTCCATGCCTAGTATCTTCCCTCTTCTCTTATTAAGGTCTGAGACTATGTCCCCGACGCAGTCGTCAGGCACGGTTATGTCCAGGTTCATTATAGGCTCGAGTATGACCGGCCTGGCCTCAGAGAATGCTTTTTTAAATCCCATAGATCCGGCTATCTTGAATGCCATATCGGAAGAATCGACTTCGTGGTATGAGCCGTCATATAACGTGACCTTCACGTCCATAACCGGATATCCCGCGATCACTCCTCCTGACATGGTCTCACGAATACCTTTTTCGATCGCGGGGATATAGTTCTTAGGGATCACGCCGCCGACTATCTTATCAACGAACTCAAATCCGCGGCCTCTGGAAAGCGGCTCTATCTCAAGCCAGCAATCCCCGTATTGCCCGCGGCCTCCGGACTGTTTTTTGTATTTGCCCTGGGATTTGGCCTTTCCTTTTATCGTCTCCCTATAAGCTATCCTCGGAGCGCCAGCTTCTATTTCAACCCCATAGCGTCTTTTTTGTCTTTCCATCATCACATCAAGATGGACGTCGCCCATCCCCGAGATTATGGTCTCTTTGGTCTCTGTGTTATGGGACACCATAAACGTCATATCCTCATGCATCAGAGCATTCAGAGCTAGCCCCATTTTTTCCTGGTCCGCCTTGGACTTCGGCTTTACAGATATCGAAAGGACCGGTTCCGGATATTTGATCCTTTCATATATTATCTTTTTCGCGGGATCGCAGAGAGTGTCCCCTGTCGCGGTGTTCTTCATCTTGGGTAAAGCTACTATATCCCCTGCCACGGCCGACATGGTCTCTTCCCGGTTCTTTCCCCTCATATAGAATATCTGTCCGACCCTTTCCTGAGCGTTCTTTGACGAATTCAGTACTGAGCTTGAATGGTTGAGCGTGCCGGAAAATATCCTTACATAAGAAAGCTCCCCGACATGTGGTTCAACGGCCGTCAGGAACACATAAGCGGACAAAGCGTCATCCTTTGAAGCCTTTCTTTCGGTCCCGTCGATCCCTTTGAGGGCCCTTTCGTCCGCACCGGGAAGCCAGTGTTCCATAGCATCCATAAGCAGAGTTATCCCTATGTTCTTCACAGAGCTCCCGCAAAGGACCGGATATATTTGTTTATGGTCCACTGATTTTTGAAAAGCCTCCTGGACCTGTTCGTCCGTTATTTCTTCATTGTTCATGAACTTTGCCAGAAGCGCTTCGTCTATCTCAACCACTTCTTCGATGAGAATGTCCCTGTATTTTTCGGTCTTTTCTTTCATGTCTTCCGGGATAGGGATCTCTACGGCCATGCCGTTCTCGAATTTATACGCTTTCTTGTTCAAAATGTCCACGATCCCTGAAAATCCCGATTCCTGCCCTATCGGCAGATGCACAGGGACAACATCTTTGCCGAATGTCTCTTTAAGGATATCGAACGTCTTATAAAAGTCAGCCCTCTCCTTATCCAGCTTGTTGATGAATATGATCCTCGGCAGGTTGTCCGCTTCAGCCATCCTCCAAAATTCCTGCGCCCCTACTCCGAGCCCTGACACCGCGCAGGCCAGGAATATCGCACAGTCCGCGGCGTAGAGGCCGGAAACAGCATCTCCGACAAAATCCGGAAATCCCGGCGTATCTATAAGGTTCACTTTGTATCCGTTGTACTCGAACGGCAGAACAGATGTCCTTATGCTGATCTTTCTCTTGATCTCTTCCTGGTCGAAATCCGATACCGTGGTCCCGTCGTTCACGGAACCGAGCCTTCCGGTAGTTTTTGAATTAAAAAGCATGGCTTCAGCGAGGGAGGTTTTTCCAGAACCGGGATGGCCTATCAAAGCTACGTTCTTGATCTTTCCGGTTTCGTACTGTTTCATAAGTTTTCTCCTTAGAAACAAATATATTTCCAAAATTTTATCACACAAAGAAAAACCTTGCAAATTTATCGGCAATGATGTAAAATATTTTTTCGTCAACACCCATCAAATGACATGGGGAAGAATAAAAAGGAAAGGAGGATCGGATGAATCTCAGAAAACTTTTTATTGCCGCGATATCCCTCTCGTTCCTGTTCGCCGCCCCGCTGTTCGCGGCGTCCGCCGACATTGAGCAGTCTGGCACAATAGAATTCCCGGACATAGTAAAGGTCGGGGAGAACCTGTCCGTCACCAAAGATATGAGCGTTAATAACGCTGTTGCCATCGGCGGTACGGTCGGAGTTGCGGGAGAAGTATTGAACGATGTCGTAGCGGTCGGAGGATCGGTCGTTCTCAAGCCGACGGCAAGGGTCCACGGCAACGTTGTCTCGGTCGGAGGCATCATAAGGAAAGATCCGGACGCCAAAGTCGCCGGAACAATAAAGGAGGTTGTCATGCCACAGTCTTTGTGTTCAGTAGCCGCGATAAGTTCCAAAATAGGGCCCAATGCTTTGATAATAGCCCAATTGTTCGCGAGCCTTCTTACTTTCTTGGGCCTGTTGGCGCTCGGGATAGCCGCCGGGTTCCTTTTCCCGAAAAGGGTCGGCTGGATATCCGTCGCTGCCGAAAAGAACCCTCTGAAAGCTTTCATGTGGGGACTTCTGTGGATAGTGCTCACCATCCCTATCGCGATACTTCTGGTCGTAAGCGTGATCGGAATACCTTTGATCATCCTTGAGTTCGTAGTTTATGGCATAGCGTTGGTACTCGGATATATAGCAATAAGCCAGATCCTCGGAAAAAAGCTTCTGGCAAGCCTCAGAAGGTTCAACCAGCCTATGGTCACTGAAATAATCTGGGGAATAATCCTGCTTACGCTTATCGGACTTGTCCCTGTCGTAGGTCCATTGGTCAACATGATAGTCGGAACAATGGCTATCGGCGCAGGCTGGATGAGCAGGCTTGGAGAAGGCTAAATTTAAAGCCTAAAAAGGCAAAAAACCGACAACAAAACCCCTGTGAAAACAGGGGTTTTTTCATGCAAGAAAGACCCCATAAATAACGATTAATATATTGAGGTATAGAAATATGGGAGTAAGCGCCACAAAACCGGATCCGTATTCGACTAGCAAAGCAAACATGTCTATGATGAACTCAAAACAGATGGTCAATGCGAGTTTCAATTCTATGTCCAGAGGCAGTTCCGCAAAGAAAGCGGCAAACCCTATGGGCGACGTTAAATCCGTAGCAAAAAAACTTATGGAATAAAAAATGAGCAACACATCTGCAGTAACCAATCAAACACAAATAACCGAAGCGGCTTTTTTGAGCGCTGACACCGACGGCAACGGCTATCTGGACCAGGCTGAATTCGATAGGGCCTTTTCCGGGAACGACTTCTCAAGTTACGACGTCGACAAGAATTCAATGATATCCTTAAACGAAGCTACATCCCGCACGGAACAAAGCAGCCCAATCGTCGAGCTGATAGGAGTAGTGGTCGATTTCATTACAAATCTTTTCACCGGATCATCCGACAACACAGAAACTAAAGCAGCAACAAAAAGCGCGGAAACAAGCGAGCCGGCGGACGACACGGGAACAGAAGGAACAGAGGCAACAGTAAGCGGCTTTGATGAGGCAGATATTGACGGAAACGGATCTTTGGACAGGTCGGAATTCGAGGACGCGCTTCCCGGAGAAGACTTTGACGCATATGACGACGACCGGGACGGAAAAGTCACGGAAGAAGAAGTGGCAAACAATATCCAACTTACCCAGGAAGACATGGAAAAAATACTTAACAACCAGTTCATGAGCAAAATGCTTGAAAAGATCAAAAAGAAAAGAGAAGAAGCCGACGCTGAACTGGTGAACAACAATAAATTCGCCACGACCCCTACAAGCTTTATCTAACTGCAAACTCCGGAATATATCTATTCATAGACAACGCATTTTATGCTATTATTTCTTTAATGGAAACCTCCAAAAAAGAAGACCTTATAAAAAAACTGTACGAAAAGTGCGCGGCCAACAATTATATCAGCCCCGATCTGTTCAAAAAATACAACGTAAAGCGCGGCCTCCGCAATGAGGACGGGAGCGGCGTCCTTGTAGGGCTTACCAGGATATCAACGGTCATAGGATATGAAAAGATAGACGAAGATGTAGTTCCTGTCGAAGGAAGGCTTGAATACAGGGGACGCAATGTTAGGGATATAATCGAAGGGATAAAACAGGAAGACCGGTTCGGCTTCGAAGAAGTGGCCTATCTTCTTTTATTCGGAGAGCTCCCCAAGAAGAGAGAATTTAAAGATTTCCTCGATACTTTTGCAGTGGAAAGACATCTCCCCGAGAATTTCACACGCGACATAATACTAAACTTCCGCTCAAGGAACATCATGAACAGCCTGTCCAGGGCGGTACTTGCCCTTTACAGTTCAGACCCAAAAGCCGACGACCTTTCTATAGACAACCAGATCCAGCAGGCGATCTCCCTTGTGGCAAAGTTCCCGACAATAATAGTGCATGCTTATCATGCGATGATGTCAAAATTCCATAATGCTCCCCTGTTCATCCAGCCTCCGGATAACGGCCTTATGACATCAGAGAATTTCTTCTATATGATGAGAAAAGACCATTCCTATACAAAAACAGAGGCCAGGGTACTTGATGTACTCCTTATACTTCACGCGGACCACGGCGGCGGGAATAACTCAACGTTCACGACCAGGGTCACGTCTTCCAGCGGCACTGACGCCTATTCGGCTATCGCCGCGGCTATCGGTTCTTTAAAAGGACCTCTGCACGGCGGCGCGAACAAAAGCGTCATGGACATGATGGAAGACATAAAGAAGAACGTCAAGGACTGGAACAATAAGGAAGAGATAAAAGCTTATATAACAAAGCTCCTCAACCAGGAAGCCGGCGACAGGAGCGGAAAGATCTACGGGTTCGGGCATGCGATCTATACGAAGTCGGACCCAAGGGCCGTAGTACTCAAAGACTACGCGATACAGCTGGCAAAAGAAAAGAATAAAGATGACGAGCTCGCTCTTTATCTTAACCTTGAGGAGATCGTCCCGCAGGCTTTTTACGACCTGAAAGGCACCGGCAAGATAATATCCCCGAACGTGGACTTCTTCTCGGGATTCGTCTACAAATGCCTCGACATATCAGAAGACCTTTACACTCCCCTGTTCGCAATGGCGCGTATAGCCGGATGGATGGCGCACAGGATAGAAGAGCTCATGGTATCAAAGAGGATAATAAGGCCCGCGTACAAGAACGTATCGCCGACCAAGAAATACGTCCCCACCGACAAAAGAAGGTAGTCCTTCCTGCCATAAATATCCCTGAAATCCACTTATTTTTCATTCGATGAATATTTGTATGAGTACGATCTTGAAAAATATACCTATAAACCCCGTAAGCGCCTATTGCGGTTCCATTCCGCCGAGCCTTCTTGCCGGCATAAGGGAAAGAAGACATCTCGGGTCACTATGGATAGACCGCAATGGGACGGACCTTTCCAGAAGGGCAAAACAACTTGTCCTGGAAAAAGCCTGCGACATCCGCGAACAAGCGGCTTTCCTTCCTGCCATCGCAAGTATTGAGCTTGGGTCCGTGGATGCCGAAAAAAAAGCGGTCCAATTCGGCGCCGGGGCGATAGGGAGAGGCTTTCTGGCGCCGTTCATCGCGCAGGCAGGGTTCAGGATATCATTCCTGGATGCCGATCAAGCGCTCATAGATACTTTAAGGGCTAGCGATTGTTACTATGTGAATATAGACGGAAAAGAACAGACCATCTCTGACCTCCATCTTTTGAACAGTGTCGCTCAAAAAGGAGCTGCCGTTGCCGAGATAATAAGGGCTTCGATGATAACTACTTCGGTAGGGCCAAAGGTCCTGCCAAGGATAGCGCCCACGATCGCTGAAGGCGTTTTCCGCAGGATGTTATTTGGAATAGATGCCAATTTAAATATTATATTCCTTGAGAACATGCCCGTGACCCCTGTAAATGATTTTAAAGGAATAGAAGACCAGCTTGCCGAATTCAGGACAAGCTTCTTCGATGCGGCATCAGCATTGATACTTAATTCTTCTCAGGAAACCCTTTTCTTAGATTATGTAAAAAGGCATATAGGTATGGCCAGAGCCATAGGACACTACCCTACCGGATTGTTAATGGGCAGCCCCTTGGATATAAGCGTGGCCGGACATGGACATTTTATACCTGTTGACGCAAAAGGCTTCAAAGGACGGAGAACAGGGGTCCCTCAGATGAAACTCGCGCAAGGTTATGACGCTCTCGCTATGCAAAAGCTTTTTGCGTTCAACATGCCTCACGCTCTCGTGGCATATCTAGGGTTCGCCAACGGGATACTCGGCACAGACAAAGCTATGGGAGCCACTGAAATAAGAACGGTATTTGAGGGGGCGATGAAAGAGATCGAATCCGCGCTTACCAGGCAGTTCGGGTTCAGCGAAGCCCAGACAAAAGTTTACAGGACTCACACCGCTTCGATATTTGAAGAATATAAAGACAGTGTCTTCAGGGTGGGAGGAGACCCTTTCAGGAAGCTCGCACCCAACGACCGCATGATAGGCGCCGCAAGATTATGCCTTATGACCGGCATAAGGCCGGAGAACATAGCAAAAGGCATAGCGGCCGGCATATTCTACGCGATCAATGTAAGACCGGAGAACGACAAGACGGTCTCTATACCAAGCGACGTAACGGAACCGGAAGACAAACTCCAGTATATGCTTCAGGTCGTCTGCCGTCTTATGCCGGATGACGAGCTATACACCATGGTACTTAATTCTTACCGGGATATCGTGAAGAGCCGCTCTTAAAAGGTCACTTTTCAGACTTTATCAAAGAATCGTTCTGAGGCTTGGACAGGTCCGTTCTCTTGAACTCGTCCGTTTCGGACAACAGAAGGTACAACCCCCGCTTTTGATCTACAGATGCCGCCGCGTTATCCACGGAACAATCAATAAGATGCCCTCCCAATGTCCTGTCGGAGGATATGAAATGAAGATGATAACCGGCAATATTGATCTCGCTTATATAATCAGGATATCTGTAACCTACTATCGTCCCTTCCACGTCCTTTGCTTCGAATATCGCCTGGGATTTGACCGCTTCTGAAAGCGCAGGATAAGGGGCCCCCTGTTTTGGGACACTGCGCAGTTTTACGGACTTGAACAGGCCTTTTATCTTCACCGCATAGAAAAGGTTTTTTGTGGGCAGCGATCCGTCCATCTTCCCGCAAACAGCATCAATACCGTCGATGTTATTTAATGCTATCTTTTGTTCCGGCAGGAACCATGCCACCTGTGCGAACGGCGTCTTCATGTTCTTACCGGGGATATACACACGGCCGTCCGACTTTACCTGATACAACTCACCGTTAAGAAGGATCATCTCTCCGTCAAGGCCATCGAACGTTCCGACACCGAAATCCCCGTGTTTTTTGAGTTCAGAAAGGGATATCTCCCCTTCGTATACTCCGGCCTGTAGAGCATTGAGAGTAGAATACTGAAAGATCACCGAAGTATCCATCTTGGCATGTACAGGCATGCACAACAATAAAGACAGACACAGCAACAAGTTTGCTTTCCGGAGATACATCATAACCGTATTCATAACCAGTATTATAGCAAATATCACTTATTGACAACGATCGCGGTTCTGATAATATCAAGGACATGGCGGAACAGAACAAGAACCCCGGAGATTATTTCTATAACAGGGGCTTATCTTTTTTTAAGATGGGCAAGATAGACGAGGCCATAAACGATTTTGACAGGTCAATAGAACACGACGCTACCAAAGCGGATGTATTTTATAACCGCGGCACCGCCTATAACTTCAAGGGCTGGTGGAAACAATCCCTCGAGGACTTTACAGAGGCCATAAACCTTAAAGAAGACTTCGGGGATGCCTACCATAACAGGGCCGTAGCAAGGTTTTTTCTGAGGGACCTGGACGGATGCATGAGAGATATCAATAAAGCCCGCTCTTTGGGTATAGAGATAAAATCGGAACTGATCGAAATGGTGAACAAAGCGCGAGGCTGACCCTTAAGGATTAGCGTTCTCGGAAGTTATAAGCCTACCGAACTTGTCGTACCGCCTTATTTTGCCCGACGGAAGATCGTCTTTATAAGTAAGTTCTGTCATCACTACGCCGTTATCATAGTATTCTTTGGCCGGGCCTTCCCGAAGGTCGGCAATATACGTGGTCTCGGTCATCGGCTGCCCGTTCTCATAATATTCTTTTACCGGGCCTTCGCGAAGGTCATTCACATAGGTTATCTCGGATTGTAAGTTGCCGTTCTCATAATAGGTCTTGCACGGGCCGTCCTTAACATCGTCCTTGTAATATATCTCCGTCCACAAAGTCCCGCTCTCATAATAAGCTATGGCGGGGCCGTATTTTACATCCTTCTTATATGTGACCTCGGACCTTAGCTTCCCGTTCTCGTAATACTGCTTGGCGGGGCCGTCGTGGGCATTGAACTTGTAACTTGTCGCGGACATGAGCACGCCGCTCGGATAATATACTTTTGCTATCCCGTGTTTCGATCCGGCCCTGTAACTTGTGACATATTTTAGTTTTCCGTCCGGATAGTACTCTTTTTCGACCCCGTACTTGACGCCGTTCTTATAGTTCGTGATGACCTTAAGCTTCCCGTTGGGGAAGAACTGTTTTCTCACCTCTGCGGAAGAGACGGAAGAACTGATGAGTAACATCAGGACAGCGCACATAAATTTTACAGACATATTCATTTTCATGCTTTTCTTTCCCTTATGCGGAATTATAGCATATTGATATTGATGTCAATAATAGTATAATTTTTAGTATGCGCATTTTCAAACGTATCGGGATAATATTCGTGCTCATAGACAACTTTCTTGTAAACTTTCCGAAAAAATACCTGTTCAAGACAAGATATGTCCTCGACGGAAAATGCCTCAAGTGCGGGCAATGCTGCAAGCAGATATATCTAAAAGCCACCCGCGCGCAGACGAACAGCCCTCTTTTTGCAAAAATAAGCGTCAAATGGATAGAATGGCTTTTTGACTTCAAGCTCAAATGGATAGACTTTGAGGACGATTATTTTGTGTTCGAATGCAAGAACCTGACAAAAGACGGGAAATGCGGGAATTACTTCTGGCGCCCGAACGTATGCAGGAATTTCCCCCTGGTGGATTATTTCAAAGAGCCCGTTTTTCTCCCGGGATGCGGCTACAGCGCAAAGCCCAGGAAAAGCCCCTAGTTAAGCAGCCAGATAGCCGCGTTGAGCAGCGTCGCAAAGCTTACCCATACGATATACGGCACGAGTAAAAGCATCGCATTCCTTGACAGCTTGTTGAACTGTATAATGCATGCCAGGATCAGCGCCCAAAGAAAAACAATGATCAATAAGGCAAAGAAGATATCCTTGTATCCAAAGAAAACCACTGACCACATGGTATTAAGGACAAGCTGGGCGGCAAAGACAATAAGCCCCTTTACCGCTTCGCTGCTTTCTTTGCGCTTTTTCCATATAAGGTAAGCGGAAGCTCCCATCATGATATAAAGGACCGTCCAAACAGGGGCAAAAAGCCATCCCGGAGGAGTAAAAAACGGTTTGTTCAAAGCAGCGTACCATCCCGGGATCGCGGAATAAGTAAAAAACGAGCCGATCACCCCGGCAAGAAGACATATCAAAGCGGATACGCAAATCCCGACGATATCTTTCATCATTATTATCCCCCTCCTGCTTAAGTTTATAATATGATAGCATAAGTCTTAAGATGTCTACGACAAAGGACAACATATCCCTTGTGGACCTCAAAGACGGCAGGTCCGCTAAAATAGTCTCGATCGAGGGCGGCAAGAACCTGCAGCAAAAATTATCGAACATCGGCATAAGGATCGGCTCAAAGATAAAAAAAAGAGGCTCGCAATTCATGAACGGGCCGACGACCATATCCGTAGGATCTTGTACCGTATCTATAGGGCACGGGATGGCAAGCAAAATAAAAGTCGAGGTGTGAACATGAAACGGATACTCCTCATAGGCAACCCCAACGTAGGGAAAAGCGTCTTTTTCTCAAGGCTTACTGGGACCCATGTGATCTCATCCAACTATCCGGGAACGACCGTAGAGGTCACGCGCGGCGAGACGCTGCTCAACGGAGAGACTTACGAAGTAATAGATGTGCCGGGGACCTATTCGCTTTCCGCCACCTGTAAGGCCGAAGATGTCGCCTGCCGGCTGCTCGAAGAGTCGATACAGAACCGCGATACGGTAATAAACATCATCGACTCTACGAACCTTGAGAGGAACCTGTCCCTCACACTGGAACTTATGGAAAAGGACATAAAGGTCATCGTAGCGCTCAACATGTGGGACGACACAAGGCACAGGGGGATAACGATAGACATAAAAAAACTTGAAGAGTGGCTCGGCGTCCCCGTGGTCGCGACGACCGCAGTGACGGGAGAAGGTTTTAAAGAACTCGCCGAAAAGATATCCGTCGCCGCGAACCCAAAAGTCCGCAAACACGACCTTGAAGACCGGTGGAAAGACATAGGAGAGATCATCTCAAAGATACAAAAGCTGGAACACAGGCATCACACTTTTTCGGAATTCGTACAGGACATGACGATACATCCCCTAAGCGGGCTTATAATAGCCGCATTTGTAGCGGCAATATCGTTCATGCTCATAAGACTGATCGGAGAATCGATAATAAGCTACGTAGCTGACCCGTTCTTTGAACAACTTTACAAGCCGCTGCTGATGCAGCTTAGCAACATCCTCGGAGGACAAGGGCTGGTCCACGACATACTGGTGGGACGCCTTATAAATTCAGGAATAGACTTTAAACAGTCTTTCGGGGTACTCAGCACGGCTCTATATGTGGAATTCGCGATGGTAGCCCCCTATCTCATGGCTTTCTATTTTGTCCTCGGGATCCTTGAAGATTCCGGATACCTTCCGCGCCTTGCGGTGCTCATGGACAATTTCATGCACAGGCTCGGCCTTCACGGCTTTGCCATCGTCCCAGTACTTCTCGGGTTCGGCTGCAATGTCCCGGGAATACTGGCGACAAGGGTCCTTGAGAGCAAAAGAGAACGGTTCATAGCAGCTACGCTCATCTCCATAGGTATCCCGTGCGCGGCGCTTCAAGCCATGATAATCGGGATCCTCGGCCAATACGGGGTCTGGCCTATATTCAGCGTATACTTCATACTTTTCCTGGTATGGATAGTGCTCGGCACTATATTGAACAAGCTGATGAAAGGATTCAGCCCTGAACTACTCATAGAGATCCCAC
>JAKLHX010000002.1 GCA_022709925.1 Candidatus Margulisiibacteriota bacterium | reverse complement strand
TTTTTCGAAAGACATAAGTTTTTTGATGACCGATTCAAGGTTGGAATAATCGACGTGATCCGTTATTGCAAGAGCGGCAAAACCCATTACCGTTGCGTATCTTACGGCTTCGCTCGGCAGGAGCATTCCGTCGCTAAGCAGCGAGTGCGTATGCAGGTCTATCCTTCTGCCTAAATAGTCCATAATGTTAAGAGAATAATATCATATAATAGCACTATGGAGAAAGCAGATATTCGAACTGGGGACACGGTCCTTCTTACGGCCGAGAACATCGCAGGCGGCGGAGAGGGCATAGGGAGCCTTCATGGGTTCAAAATATTCGTCGAGAACCTCCTTCCCGGTGAGACGGCAAAAGTACGCATTGTGGATGTAAGGAAACAATATGCGCGCGGACGGATCGTTGAGATCACGGAGAGGTCTGCGGAAAGAGTGGCCCCGGCATGTAAATATTTTGAAGAATGCGGCGCCTGCCAGATGCAGCACATAGATTATGGAGCGCAGTTAAGATATAAAACAGGAATAGTGAAAGACGCCATAAAAAAGATCGCAGGCCTTCCTGAGAGCATTGTCCTTGAGATAGTCCCGTCGGAGCTCAAATGGGGATACAGGAACAAGATGCAATTCCCCATAAAGCAGTCTTCCGGCAAAAAGGCTGGTAAAAAGAAAATAAGCATGGGATATTACAGAAAAGGAACGCATGATGTCGTGGATATCGAAGATTGTCCTGTCCTTCACCCGTCCCTTAACAGGATAGCAAGGGCCTTGAGGCAGGTCTTTAATGAATATGGAGCGTCTGTTTTTGATGAGGATTCCGGACGCGGCCTTTTAAGGCATGTTTTGAGCAGAGTCGCGTTTGGTACGGGGGAACATTCAGTTACTTTTGTCATCAACGAGCGTCATTTCCCCGGTTCCAACAAACTGATAACCAAGTTCTTTGAGGTGCTGGGAAAAGACGTCAAAATATCGAACATATCATTTAATTCGAACACAAGAAGGACCAATGTAATATTGGGAGATAATACCAAAACGGTCCTGGGCAAGGACTATATAATAGAAAAGCTCGGCGGCCTTGAATTTGAGATATCCCCGGATTCTTTTTTCCAGATAAATCCCGTGCAGGCTGCCGTATTGTTCCAGACCGCCCTCAAGCTTGCGGACCTTAAAGGGGATGAAACCGTGCTCGATCTGTATTGCGGGACCGGAGCGATATCCCTTTATATGGCGCGCCATGCCGGGAGAGTGTACGGGGTGGAAGAAATAAGTGCCGCCATATCTGACGCAAAGAAGAATGCCATAAGGAATAAGATAAACAATGTCATGTTCAGGTGCGATACGGTCGAAAGGCAGATAAAAAAGTTGTCGTCAGAGGGCATAAAAGCGGATGTGGTCGTGCTTGATCCTCCAAGAGCAGGATGCGATATCCGCGTGCTGGAGCATATATCATGCTTTATGCCTGAAAAGATAGTCTATGTGTCTTGTGATCCCGCGACCCTTGCGAGGGACATCAAGGTCCTTTCAGGCAAATATAATGTTGATGTCATACAGCCGGTGGACATGTTCCCCCAAACTGCTCACGTTGAGTGTGTGGCAAAACTATCAAGGAAAGCTAATCCGTGAGGTCGATCGGAGTTTGAGAAATTATTTTTTCTCGCACCGCCTCAAAAATGAACCCCAGCTTTTCGAATAATTCCTTGTTTCTGTCTGCTATCTCAAGCGCCTGTTCAGTGTGCCCGGTCTTTATAAAGTCGTTGATCTTGGCCAGTGCTTTGGACAAGGTCTCTAATCCATTTAGCATCTCTTTTATTGATTCCGGTGACTTTCCCATCCTTTTTATAAGATCGGCGTTTTTGTCTGTTAGGTTTAATGCTTCTTGGAACTTGCCGTTATCGACGCATTTATCAAGATTTTTCAGAAGAGCCTGATAGTCAAAATAATCGTTTATAGAGCCTTTTAATTTTTCAGCATCGACCCCCGCGCTTTTTAAAGTGGAAGCATAATCATCAATGAGCTTCAGCGCATTTTCTCTGTCATCAGCTTGTATAAACCCGTCCAACCGGGATTTAAATATATCTATGGAGGTGTTCGTATCTATGCGTATCCTTATCACGGACCGGTCTTTGTCCTTTATGATAAGCCGTAAGTAGTTACTCGTTGCCGAGTTCCCGACCTTATGTGTATACATAACTGTATACTTATCGGTCGATTTTATTAACGATTTCAGTCAACAGAAGGTCCTCTTGTCCCCGGGTGATCCAAGATACGTCCTCAAACCTTCTGAACCAGCTCAATTGTCTTTTTGCGAAATTACGGGTCTTTCTTTTTATCAGTTCTACGGCATCGTCTAAAGGCATCTTTCCCTCAAGAAATTGCACCGTTTCTTTATAGCCAAGCGCCTGCATGGAATTGAGCTCTTTTGAATACCCTCTGTTTAAGAGTGCTCTTACCTCATCGACCAACCCTTTTTCCATCATACTGTCCACGCGGTCATTTATCCTTTTGTACAGCGCTTCTCTTTCCATGTTGATGCAAAATAACTGGAGCCTATTATCTTTTTTGCTTTTTTGTATCTTTGATATAGGGGTTCCCGTGCTCTCAAAAACCTCAATAGCCCTTATAATCCTTTTTTTGTCGTTTTTGTTTATTTTTTTTGCGGCTTCCGGGTCTATTCTGCACAGTTGCGAATAAAGTTCCTGAGCGGTCTTGGAAGAAAGCCGCCCTCTTAATCCTTCGTCTTTTTCCGCTATCGGGAAAGAGAACCCGTTGATCAGCGCGTTTAAATATAGGCCGGTGCCGCCTACTATTATGGGGACCCGGTCTCTTTTCTTGATGTCCGGAATAAGTTTTTTGGTGTTATTTATAAAACTCGCTACGTTCCATTCTTCATCCGGGTCAACAATATCTATCAGATGGTGTGGAACGGTTTTTACCTGTTCTTTTGAGGGTTTTGCCGTGCCTATATCCATGAAACGGTATACCTGCATGGAATCCGCGGATATTATTTCTCCGTTGATCTTCAGTGCCAGGGCTATGGACAGGTCTGTCTTGCCGGATGCTGTGGGGCCGAATATGAGGATCGGATCAGTCATTTCTCGAGCCGCGCAAAGCGATAAGCCTAAGCAGCTGCATAAGCGCCATGGCGGTTGCCGCGACATATGTGAGGGCTGCGGCGTTAAGGACTTTTTTTGCCATCGCTATTTCCTCTGCGGGCATGTATCCGCTTGATTCAAGCATTGAAACGGCCCTGTTGCTTGCGTTGAACTCTACCGGAAGCGTGATGACCGTGAAAGCCACCGCCAAGGAGAACAATACTATCCCGGCGTCCATAAGCGGGCCGTAGCTCATGATAAGTCCGAGAAAGAAGAGCGGGATAGAAAGGGTAGAGCCGAAGTTTGATATGGGGACTATGCTGGACCTTAGCTTTATCGGGAAATAAGCGTTCGCGTCCTGTACTGCGTGCCCGACCTCATGCGCCACGATCCCGAGGGCTGCGACTGAAGAGCTGTCGAAGACCCCCTCCGACAAATTTAAGGACTTGTTCCTTGGGTCGTAATTGTCGGTCATCTTCCCTGTGGTAGGGGACACGGTAATGTTTCCAAGATTGTTGCGGTCAAGAAGGTCCCTTCCAAGCTGAGCCCCGGATATCCCGGAGGCCGACCGTATTTTGGAGAACTTGTCATATGTGGAAGAGACTTTGAACTGCGCATAAAATGCGAATATCATAGCCGGGATGAGCAGTATAAAAGTATAGTCCGAAAAATAATACATTCAAACGCTCCTTAAAGGTCTTTCTCTCTTATGTACCGTTGCTCTACCTTGTGCAATACTTCGATTATGATCAGGACGATCAGCGTGCAGGCGATCGCTGCCGTATAAAATCCGCAGCCGACGGCAAGCCCTATTGCCGATGCGACCCAAATGGATGCGGCGGTGGTCAGTCCTTTTATCGCTCCTCCGGCATGAAGTATGGTGCCTGCTCCCAGGAATCCTATGCCGGTCACCACTTGGGCTGCGATCCGTCCGGCGTCAGACCCTGGGAATTTTACGGACATGAATATCGAGATCATCATGAGGAGCGTCGAGCCGACGCATACCAGCGTATGTGTCCTTAGGCCGGCGGCCTTTTTGTCTCTTTCTCTCACAAAGCCTATCGCCCCACCGAGTATGCTGGAGAGCAGAAGCTGGGCTACTATGACCAGCTCGCTTGCGTTTATCTCTATCATAGTCCGAATCCTTTATGCTTTTTGAAATGGCTCACAAGCCCTCCGTCTTCAAGAAGGGTCTGCATGGTCTTAGGGAACGGCTTGATCTTTATTTCAAGGCTTTTTGTGATGTTCTTAAGGATCCCCTTATCGAGGTCTATCTCTAAAGCATCCCCGTCGTCTATATTGTCCGTGTCACACTCTATGAGAGGCAGCCCCAGATTAAAACAATTCCTGTAGAATATCCTCGCGAAAGATTTTGCGATCACCGCGGATATCCCTGCATATTTTATAGACATCGGGGCTTGTTCCCTGGAAGAACCGCATCCGAAGTTCCTGCCGGCGACTATAAAATCACCCTTGGTTATTTTTGAGAAAAAATCAGGGTCAAGGTCTTCCATTACATGCTTTGCGAGCTCATAAGGGTCCTGTATCTTGAACTTGTATCTTCCGGAGATTATATAGTCCGTATTGATATCATCGGTTATCTTTGTCCTGTGGGAAGCGCCTTTTAATAACACTGTCTGTTTTCCTCCTTACCGCAAAATCGGTGCCTATTATTATTCCTATGCCCAGCAATCCGATCACTATAGGGCCCGTCAAGTCTATCCTTGAAAGATCCACTCCTAAATACCGGGACGAATAATCCCCTAATATCCTCGATATATCATCGGTCCCGACAACTTCCGTATTTTGTCTTGCGACAACAGCTTCCTTTGGCGGGCTCGAAGGGACTGCCATTACCAATATGAACAAGACCGCTGTTGCTGCTACCGCTGCGATGGCCCATTTGTTATAGAACATCACATATATTTTCTTGAGTCAGCTATCTTTCCTTCTATGACCGACGCGGCGACCGTTGCCGGCGAACCAAGATATATCTCTGCCTTGTTATTCCCCATTCTTCCCTTGAAGTTCCTGTTAGCCGTTGAAAGCACTTTTTCTCCGTCAGATGGGACTCCGTTATGCGTGCCGACGCACGGACCGCAGCCCGGAGTTACAAAGACTCCTCCGGCATCCATTATCGTCTGAACCAAGCCTTTTTTCATGGCTTCAATGAATATGCTCTTTGATGCGGGAGCCACTATAAGCCTGCAGCCGGCATTGACTTTCTTGCCTTTTAATATTTTTGCCGCTATTTCAAGGTCTTCAAGCCTCCCGTTGGTGCATGTCCCTATGAACCCCTGTTGTATCTCAAGTCCTTCGATCGCTTCTATAGGGGAGACATTGTCTACTGTATGCGGTTTTGCTATCTGCGGAGATAATTTAGAAACATCGTATTCCATTGTCTTTGCGAATTTCGCGTCTTTATCGGACTCTACAGGGGTGAACGTTTTTTTTGAGTGAGATCTTACCCATTCTATCGTCTTTTTGTCCGCGTTCATAAGTCCGGCCTTGCCGCCCATCTCTATGGCCATGTTGGATATCGTGAACCTGGCATCTACGGAAAGGTCTTCGATAGCGGGGCCGACAAATTCGGTGGCCATATATGTCGCGCCGTCAGCTCCGATATCTCCTATTATCTTGAGTATCAGGTCTTTTGAGAAAACGCCTTTAGGCCATTTCCCGTTTATCTGGAATTTTATTGTTTCGGGTACCTTGAACCAGAGCTTCCCGGATATCATACCGGCTGCCAGGTCGGTAGATCCGATCCCTGTAGAAAATACATTGATCGCGCCGTAAGTGCAGGTATGAGAATCAGCCCCGATGACAAGGTTCCCGGGGACGACAAATCCCATTTCAGGGGTTATTTGGTGGCAGACGCCGCAACCTATATCAAAAAGACTTATCCCCTGGGCTTTTGAGAACTCCCTTATCTTCTTGTGTATCGCTGATACGCCTTCATTGGGAGAAGGGGAGCTGTGATCGATTATTATCGCCACCTTTGAAGGGTCAAACACCTTTCCGCCCTCCATTTTGTTGAAGACATCTATTGCGACACCGGAAGTCCCGTCCTGGCCTATCATGAAATCCAGGTCCGCTATTACGATGTCCCCTGCATTTGCATCCTTTCCGCTGTGAGCGGATAAGATCTTTTCGGCTATAGTCTTGCCCATATTATTTTTCTTCCTCTTTGGATTTTGATACCTGTTTTGCGCGGGCCACAAGGTACGGGTCGAGATTCTGAGAAGAGACCACTTCTTTGAGGATCTTTTTTGCTTTCTTCTTCTCAGATATTTCCGCAAGGTCTATTTTAGCCCTTGCAGAAAGGTCCGCGTCCGCGTTCTTGTTGCCGATGATCCCCATGAATATCCCCGTAGCCCTGGATTTATCATAGCGGGCCATGCGTCTTGTTATATATTCTCCCTGGAGCAGCTTTGCTTTTATAGAAAAATAATCGTTAGGCTTGTCCTTTAGAAGTTCGATGGCGGTCAGGCACAACTGGAGCTCCCTGTTTATGTCCGCGTTCTTTTCATAGAGAAGTAACTCCGCATGGTCCGTTATGGCCCTTGCCCTGAAATAGAAATCGGCCATATCGTCCTTAAAAACTTTTTCGAGCGCTTTCATTGCGGCGGATTTATCCCCTTTTGCGTCCCTTTTTATCATCAATTCCGCTTCTACGACAAGGCATTTGACGGTGTAGTAATCGCTTGCTCCGACCAGCGTGGCAAGGTTCTTATGGGCTCTTTGCGAAAGTTCTATAGCCGCATCGAGGTCTTTTTTTTCAACGGACCGTATTGAAAGTTCCGCCTTGCCTATCATTGCCGCGAACCTTAAGTACCCGTACATCGCGTGCTGAAGCACGAACTCGTAATGTGTTTTTGCTTCCTTCCAATCTCCGGGGTCGTCCCGCGTTATCAAAAGATCGGCAAGCCCGAACCTTATCTCGGCCATGTTGAAGCCGCCCTCGGCGAACCTCAGCATCTTCCTGTATTTGTTGATAAGGCGGTTTATCTTCTCTTTTTCGCCTACGGCTGCAATGGTTGTCTGGACCAGATGGGACAGGATCGGGGATAAAGTACCTCTCATTTTCGCTTTTTACCTCTTATATTGCTATTGATAAATTATTCTACCTACTGTAAAATATATTGTCAAATGCCTATCTCTCACAGACAAGAGCAGCTTCGAGAACTCGAAAGCAAGTTGAACACGCGTTTTTCTTCGGATGAATTGATCGATCAGGCCCTTACTCACAGCAGCTATGTCAATGAAACAAAGAAAGCTGGCCTCCTTGATAATGAACGCCTCGAGTTCCTGGGGGATGCCGTATTAAAGCTGATAATATCCGAATACCTGTTCAAAAGTTTTCCGGAAAAAGCGGAAGGCGATCTCACTAAGATACGTGCCGCGGTGGTCTCCGATCTTTCGTTGTCCAATATCGCCAGGCAGATCGATATAGGTAAATACCTTACGCTGGGGAAGAACGAGAAGAATTCCGGCGGGGACAGGAAAAAATCGAACCTTGCCAACGCTTTGGAATCCATAATCGCCGCGATATATCTTTCGAGCGGATTTGAGGAGGCCAGGACGGTGGTTATCGGTCTTCTTAAGGGCGCTATCGAGAACGCAAGCTCAGAAGGCTTCATGATAGATTATAAGAGCGCTTTGCAGGAACTCTGCCAAAAGAACAAATGGGGGCTGCCTTTTTACAAAGTAGCAAAAGAGCTCGGGCCAAAACATAAAAGGGTGTTTTTGATCGAGGTAAAGATAAAAGGCGCAAGATACGGGTCCGGCAGAGGGCTTTCAAAAAAAGAGGCGGAGCAGAACGCCGCCAAGCAGACGCTTGAAAAGATAAACAGCGGAGACCCTAAAAATAAGGGGATAAGCGATATGTTCTTTGGCATGTTGAGCAAAAGGAGAGCCGAAAAATGAGCCTCTTCTTACTTAAGAACGCGGTGTTGGCCGACCCTTCAAGCGCTTTGAACGAAGAGCGGGATATTCTAATAGAGAACGGCAAGATCCGCGAAGTGGGCAAAAATATTTCTGTCGGACCGAACTGCGAAAAGATAGACCTGACAGGCAAAACGGTATTCCCCGGATTAATAGATATGCATGTGCATTTCCGCGATCCGGGACGGGTGGACAAAGAAACGATAGAGACCGGTACGGCAGCAGCTGCCGCAGGAGGGTTCACTTCGGTCGCATGTATGGGCAACACGGATCCCGTTGCCGACAACGATTCGGTGATCGAGTACATAGTATCGAAAGCCAGAGCAAAAGGCTCCGTAAATGTTTTTCCTATAGGAGCGATAACAAAAGGGTTGAAAGGCCTGGAGCTTGCCGAGATGGGGCGTATGCTGGCTGCCGGTGCCGTTGCTTTTTCTGATGACGGCAGATGTGTCATGGATTCTTCCGTGATGCGGCATGCGCTTGAATATGCGAGACAGTTCGGAGCGGTATTGATCTCTCACAGCGAGGACCATAATTTATCTGATGGCGGGTTCATGAACGAAAGTTATCTTTCCACCATCCTGGGACTCAAAGGGATCCCTTCCTTGGCGGAGGAAGTAATGGTTGAAAGGGACATCGCGCTTGCCAGCCAGTTCGGGCATGTACATATTGCCCACGTGTCTTGTGCCGGTTCCGTCGACAGGATAAGGGCCGCGAAGACCAGAGGCGTTCATATAACGTGCGAAACGGCCCCTCACTATTTTACGCTGACCGAAGCCGCCGTCGAAGGATATAACACTAACGCGAAGATGAACCCTCCTTTAAGGAGCGAGAGGGATGTGCGGGCTGTCATAGAAGGATTGAAGGACGGCACCATAGACGTCATAGCTTCCGATCATGCGCCGCACACCCAAGAAGATAAAAATGTGGAATTCGCTCTCGCCGCTAACGGGATAGTCGGGCTTGAGACGACCCTGGGTCTTGTGATCAGCGAGCTTGTTGAAACAAAGGAGCTCAAACTTTTGGATGCTATCGCGAAATTAACGGTTAATCCAGCCAACATCCTCGGCATAAAGAAGGGTGCGGTCAAGGTCGGGACGGATGCGGACCTTACTGTGGTGGATCTGGGCAAAGAATGGACCGTTGACAGTAAAAAATTCCTTTCAAAAAGCAGGAACACCCCTTTTGACGGATGGCGTCTCAAAGGCAAAGTAGCCCACACTATAGTCGGCGGCAAATTCGTCGTCAAGGACGGGATCTTCCAAAATCAGTAGCTGCCCTCGAACCTTCTCTATGGCTTCGGCATGAAAATTGCTATATTCCATGCAAGGAGCATCTGTTCATGAAAAATATCTTCAGTATCGTGTTCCGAGCCGTATTTTTGTTGATATTGATCCTCTCTCTTTCGTCCTGTTCTGCGGAAAACCCAAATACAGCAGGTTCGGTACAAGGGCTTGACGGTGAAATGTCGGAAGAAGTGCCGAAAAATCACACACCTGTGCTGCAGACCACGGAAGCGGAACAAATCTTTGCTTATCCAAAAGACCAGATTTCCCGGGACCGGACCGAGATGCTCAAGCCGATATACGAAACATTAAGCCTGAAATATTTGCAGGCGAGCAAAGCATGCGAGATCCTCGGGAAGATCGCTTCGGATTGTACCTTTGCCGAAGGCCAAAGGAGCAATCTTTTGGTCATAAAGGCATTCCCTCAGGATATGGCGAAGGTCCGCAGGCTTGCCGGCCTTATAGACATCCCGTCCCCGAGGATAATGATAGAAAGCCGCGTTGTTGAAGTTTTAGAGAATGAACTGGACAATATAGGAGTTGCTTGGTCAAGCAATTCAAGCGGATTAAAATTCGTAGTATCAGAACAGGGAATAAAATTCGATAATGTATCCGCCGCGATATCCGCTCTTATAAGCAACGGGAAAGCCAAACTGATCGCGAGTCCAAGCATAGCGACAATAGATGACCATGAAGCGAGCGTCAATATAGGCAGCAAGATCCCTTTCGCGGTCCCGGTAAGTTCTAATTCCTCATCTTCACAATGGGCCGTGCAGTACATAGATGCCGGTGTGTCCCTCAGGATAACCCCCAGGCTGGGAGAAAAAGGGCTTATAACTGTGACCATCCATCCCGAAGTAAGCTCGATATCCGAATGGAGGGCTACATCAGCCGGAGAGTTCCCGGTGATATCTACCAGGAATGCCGATACGTGCCTTGAGATAACGAACGGACAGACAATAGTGATAGGAGGGCTTATAAATGAGACCGACAGGGAGAACATGTCAAAAGTTCCTTTTGCCGGCGATATCCCCGTGATAAAAGAATTGTTCGGCAAGAGGACCACGGAAAGGACAAGGACGGAAGTGGTCTTTCTGATAACACCCCGGGTGATTTGAAGAAAGGTCCGGCTTGATATATCATATTATTGAAGATATGGCAAAAGCGAAGAGATCTCCCGCGCAAAACCTCGAACATAACACAGGGTATCGCATTGACAGCAATGTTTTAACAGGTGCGATCGCGTTCGTATCCTTTGTTTTAGGCATATTGCTGCTGTTATTTGGCATAAACCTTGCTTCTGACAAGACGTTCCTGGCCTCTGCGATCAACCAGATCGCTGATCTGCGCCCAAGTCCGGCCATGCTCGGGAAAATAGACTATAAAGTCGAGGCGCTGTCATCTTTGAGCAGGTCTTTGGGATTGTGGACAGCCATACTTTCCTTCATAGTATTTTATCTTTCGCTGAAAAAAGCGGATCTTTGGGGCCGTGTTGTCGGGATCTTGAAAAAACTATCCGGTTTTTTGGGCGGCAGGGAAGGGATCGGGAATTTCTGCTTCGTTCTAGGGGCTTCGATCCTGACCGTTTTTGCCGTTCTTCTGCTATCGTTCTCTTTGATGATGCATATTTTCAATGTCCCTATCACTGTTTATCATTTCCCGGTATCGATCGCGATATCCGCCGCAGTTTCAATCCTGCTTTTTAAGCTTATTTTTAAAAATGAAAAATGGCTAAAGATATCCGTGTTGGGACTTTCGGTCCTCGCGATAATTTTTTCATGGTCATATTTTTTTAGCGGATCTTTCTATGATGTCGGGTTCGACAGTTTGGCATATCATCAGGAGATGATAATAAGGCTTGCCGACGGATGGGGTCCGTATTCCCTGGATGCAAAAGAACCATCCCAAGGTTTTTTCAAGAGCCATGCATATACGGCGTCCAAGTCCGGGGCTATATGTGCCGCATCGCTTTATAAGATAACGGGGAATATAGAATACGGAAAGTCTTTCAACTTTCTGCTTATATTTGCTTCTTTTTTCATCGCCTTATCGGCCCTCCTATCGCTGGCAGGGATCGGTGGGGGACATTCTCTTCTTGTCGCTTTTATGCTCGCTTTCAATCCCGTCAGCGTCTATCAGAGCCTGAGCCTATATGTTGACGGACAGTTGTCTTCGTTGATGGTATGCTTGTTCGCCCTGTCGGCACAGATCATCATCAGAGCGCCTTTCCTTCAGATCGTCTTTGCCGGTGTTGCCATGATGATAGCGGTTAATACCAAACTTACCGGCGTTGTATACAGCTTTGCCGTTGCTTCGGTCCTGTCAGCTTATCTGTTCTTCAAGGAAAAATTTTTCCTGTTCTTTTCGGCATCTATGATATTCCTTTTTTCAGCGATCATAGGGATATTCCTCATAGGGTTTAATCCTTATATCACTAACCATATCCATAACGGGCACATATTCTATCCGTTCTTTTGCAAAGATGCAGAGCCGGTAGTTAGCCATGCGCCCCCCATATTGATCGGCAAGAGCCAGCCCGAAAAACTTTTTGTGTCGGTGTTCTCCGAGACGGAGAATTATTACGTCGGCAGGAACGATTTTTACACTTTCAAGTTCCCGTTCTTTGTATCGGCGCATGAGCTCACGTGTTTTACTAATCCGGACACAAGGATAGGAGGTTTTGGCCCTTTGTTCGGCGCCATGGCGATAGTGTCTTTGGTAATGTTGGCTTGGGGAGCTTTCAAGGACAGGAAAGCCTCTCTGGCAACTTTTGGTTTTATGCTGTGGGTGCTTTTAAGTGCTGTCATCATAACAGAGCCGTGGTGGGCCAGATTTGTCCCGCAAATATGGATCATTCCTATTGCGGGGATCGTTTTTGGGTGCACGCTCCGCGACAAACCCTCCGTATATATCAGGAACTTCTTAATAGCATTGACCCTATTGAACATTATTCTTGTTTCTTCGGTATATTATGTGTCCCAATCCGTCACGAGCGATTCCCTTAGAAGGCAATTAAACGAGCTTAAAAGCGAAAAAGGTGAGATCTTTGTTTATGCTCCTTTCGGACAGTATGCGATAGCGAACAAGCTGAAAGATTCCGGCATAAAAGCTAATGAGGTCGGCCCGGGATTTTTCAAGCAGCAGCCCGGATCCGTTGCTGCCGATTTTTTTATGTTCAGCTATGTGCGCAAATAAACTGTTGAGGCGGTCAAATTGAAGATATCCATAGTAATACCTGTTTATAACGAAAAAGGCACTTTTTTGGAACTCCTTGAGGCGGTCAAAAAAGCGCCTGTCTGCGGACTTGAAAAAGAGATCGTCATCGTTGATGACTTTTCAAAGGACGGCACAAGGGAGCTCCTGGCTGGGATAAAGCAGGACAATGTAAAGATATTTTTTCACGAGCAGAACACGGGAAAGGGCGGGGCGTTGAGGACCGGCTTTAAAAAGGCCGCCGGCGACATTGTGATGGTCCAAGATGCCGACATGGAATATGATCCGGGCGAATACGAAAAACTATTGCTGCCAATTATTGAGAATAAGGCGGATATCGTATATGGCTCAAGGTTTTTAACCAAAGGGTCCGGTAAGACCGCTTATTCCGCCCACAAATTTGCCAACTTTTTCCTTACTTTTCTTTCAAACCTGTTTTCAGGGGTCAGGGTATCGGATATGGAAACTTGTTATAAAGTTTTCAGGAAAGAGATGCTCAATGATATTGATATCGAAGAGGACAGATTCGGCTTTGAACCTGAGATAACGGCAAAGATGGCGAGGATCGTAAGGGGTAAAAGAGCGAGGATAAAAGAGGTCCCGATATCTTACAATGCGAGGTCTTATGAAGAAGGCAAAAAAATAGGATTGAAGGACGGGGTAAGGGCGCTTTGGTGCATACTTAAGTATAATGATTCGGGATTTGCTACTTTTATAAAATATTCACTGAGCGGTATCCTGGTGGCTGCTTCACAATATGCGGCGATAATATTCATGGTCGAGATTCTGGGGTTTTCTTCCGTAATAGGGCAGAACATCGCCAATGTAATAAGTATACTGATAAGTTTTATCGTGGCATTTATAGTACACTCGGCGTTCACATGGAGGTATCGATTTTTATCGTCCGGGGAAGCCGTTTTTAAGTTCGCGTATTTTCTGGGGGTGTCGTTCTTTTCTTTGCTTTTGAGGTCAGCCGTATTTTACGCCCTCTCGCTTACAGGCATAGATTACAGGTTGAACGTATTGGTCGGGATCGTCGTAATATTGGCGGTGAATTTCAGCGGATATGGCAGGCTGGTGTTCAGCCGTAAACCCTCCTGAACCATTCAACGGTGTTTTTTATCCCCTCGTCAAACCCTATCTTTGGTTCCCAATCTAAAAGCGCTTTTGCTTTTGATATTTCGGGCCTTCTTTGCTTCGGGTCGTCCTGCGGAAGAGGCTGGTAGGAAACATTGTTCTCGTTTTTGTTGAACAACCGGTTCACGATCCTCGCGAGCTCCAGTATAGATATTTCGCAAGGGTTCCCGAGATTTACTGGGGAATCAACCTTGATCTTCATAAGTTTTATTAAACCGTTCACGAGATCGCTTATATAACAGAAGCTTCTTGTCTGGGAACCGTTCCCATATACCGTAAGCGGATCGTTTTTCATCGCCTGCCAGATAAAATTCGGGATGGCTCTTCCGTCGTTCTTTCTCATCCTTGGACCGTAAGTGTTAAAGAACCTGGCTATCTTTGCATCGAGAGAGAATTCCCGGACGTAAGAACTGGTCAAGGCTTCCGCGAACCTTTTTGCTTCATCATAGACGCTTCTCGGTCCCGTACAGCTTACGTTCCCTAGATATTCTTCGGTCTGTGGGGAGACGAGAGGGTCCCCGTATATTTCAGATGTGGACGCCAAAAGGAATGACGCGCCTTTTTTTCTGGCTAGCTCCAGCATGTTCAATGTTCCGACAGAATTGGCGTTCATTGTCTCTATCGGATATTTGAGATAATCTTTGGGGCTTGCAGGGGACGCGAGATGAAGGACATAGTCCAATTTTTCTTCTATATTTACCGGCCGGCAGACGTCGTGTTTTATAAATTTAAAACTGCTGTTGCCGAGGTTGTGGGCGATGTTCTCCTCGCTGCCGGTTATGAGATTATCGAGGCAGATGACATCAGCTCCTGCCTTCAGCAATTCATCACACAAATGGGACCCTATGAATCCGGCCCCTCCGGTGACTAAAGCCCTCATCTCCCGACACCAAAATATTTAAATCCGGATTCTTTCATGATCTTCGGATCAAAAATATTCCTTCCGTCGAATATGACCGGCTTCTTCATAGTCTTTTTTACGAGTTCAAAATTGAGTTGTTTGAATTGCGGCCATTCTGTTACAAAAGCGGCGGCGTCGCATCCTTTTAACGCCGAATAGATGTCTTTACAGACGACCGCTCCCCGAACAGGGCTGTTCTTAACGGCAGGATCGAACACCTGTACTGAGAAACCAAGGGACAGGAGTTTTTTTATCAGCCGGACAGACGGTGCACTTCTTGTATCGTCGGTCCCCGGCTTGAAAGATACCCCCATTACGGCGATCTTTTTCCCGGAAGGCTTCGGGAATGACTTTTTTATCTTTTCAAGGAATAGATCTATCTGTTTGCCGTTTATCTCATCTACGGCTTTTAGCAGGCGGGGGACATATCCGGCTTTCTGCGAGACATCAATAAGAGCGAGGACGTCTTTCGGAAGGCAGGACCCTCCGTAGCCGACGCCGGCATTAAGGAATTTCCTGCCTATGCGCCGGTCCAGGCCAACGGCGCTTGCTACCGTGGTCACGTCCACGCCGATCTGTTCGCATATGTTCGCGATCTCGTTGATGAATGAGACCTTGGTCGCGAGAAAGGAATTTGAAACATACTTTATCGTCTCCGCCGTCTTGATGTCCGTGAATATTATATGCGCGTTCAAAGGCCTGTAAAGTTCCGTTATCGTATTGAACGCTCTATTGTCGGAAGCCCCGATGACGATACGGTCGGGGCTCATAAAATCGCTGACAGCGGTACCTTCGCTAAGGAATTCAGGATTGGAGACCACCGAGAACTTGTCCCGTGATATCCCGTTCTTTTTCAGGATCTTTGTCACGATATCGCCCATGCCCACAGGGACGGTGCTTTTGTTGACTATTATCTTATAACCCTTTTTTATGGCGACCGCGATGTCTTTTGCGGCGCTTACGACATGGGCTATCTGCGCAGCCCCGTCTTTTTTGGAGGGGGTCCCGACAGCCACAAAGATAATGTCGGATAGTTCTATTGCTTTTTTCAAATCCCCTGTAAAAGAAAGACGGCCGTTCTTTAAGTTGAACTTTATTATCTCTTGAAGCCCGGGCTCATAAAAGGGGACATCCCCGGCGGTCAACTTTCCGATCTTCACTGCGTCTTTATCCGTGCAGATCACATGATTTCCCATATTGGCCAGGCAGGCGCCCGTGACCAGCCCAACATAACCCGAACCGAGCACACATATTCTCATAACTCATCATTATACAGTTCTCGTGGTATAATTTCCATAATATGAAATGTCCAAAATGCAAGGCGAGCATACCGGAGTGGCAAAAGGCCTGTTCGTGCGGCTATAAGCTGGATTTTTCAAAAGTACCGGCGCCTCCTAAACAAACGGGTTTTATAAACGATTATGAAGCTATCATAGGCGATCATCTCGGTAAAATGATACAGCTGTCTTCCGAATTCGAGAAAAAAACAGGGATAGAGCTGGTCGTGGTCGTAATAAATAACACAAAGCCTCTGCCGCCCGAGAATTATGCGTTCTACCTTTTCAATAAATGGAAATTGGGCAAGAAAAAACACGAAGCCATCTTGATACTGGTCTCGATGTACGAAAGACGTATAGAGACCGAGGTAGGGTACGGGCTGGAGCCGGTGATCAGCGAGGAATATACGGAAGAACTCCTTGATAAGGTCATAATCCCTTATTTCAAGAACGGGAAATACGGCGAAGGTCTTTATGAGGGGCTTAAAGCGTTAACTAAAAAACTTGAAGGCATGATCCCGGTCTGCAAAAGCTAGGCGGTCAGCTTGTTCAGCGCTTCCACATATTTTTCGGACGTCTTTTTTATGATCTCTTCCGGAAGTTTGGGTGCAGGCGGTTTTTGTCCCCATTTTATGGACAGAAGATAATCCCGCACATATTGTTTGTCAAAACTTTTCTGGCCTCTGCCTATTTCATAGTCGCTCTTTGGCCAAAACCTTGAGGAGTCAGGGGTCAACGCCTCGTCTATCAATATCAGCTCTCCGTTGAATATCCCGAACTCGAATTTCGTGTCGGCGATTATGATGCCCTTTTTATCCGCTATTTCCGAGGCCTTTTTGTAAAGAGCTATAGCCGCAGATCGTACTTTTTCGGCGATATCCGGCCCGATCATTTTTTTTGTCTTTTCAAAATCTATTGTCTGGTCGTGCTTGCCGACCTCTTCTTTTGTAGTAGGGGTGAATATGGGTTCCGGCAGCTTTTGCGACTCTTTAAGGCCGGCCGGCAGTTTTATTCCCGATATTTCGCCTGTGTTCTGATAGTCTTTCCATCCGGATCCGGAGATGTAGCCTCTTACTATACACTCGATAGGCAACGGCTTTGCTTTTTTCACTAGCATGGAACGGCCCTCAAGCTCGCTCCTGTATTTTTTGCATATTTCAGGATACTTTTCTATATCGGTGGCTATTATGTGGTTGCCGATGATCCCTTTCAGTTGTTCGAACCAGAAGATCGATATCTTTGTAAGTACTTCCCCTTTTCTGGGGATCGGGTCCGGCAGGACCACATCGAAAGCCGACAGTCTGTCTGTCGCTACTATGAGAAGGCTGTCACCGAGATCATAAATATCCCTTACCTTGCCTTTTCCTGCCAGTTTCATGTCCTTGAAATCGGTTTGAAATAGGGCGGTCATTGCGGCTCCTTATGTTTTGTGTGAAAGGTCCAGGTTCAGTTTTTTCAGAGCATCGGTCTCGCCGAACACTATAAGGATGTCGGCTTCCTGCACCATGTCGTCATCGGTCAGATTGAATATTAATTCGTCCCCGCGTTTTATTCCCAATATGGTCACATGGAACCTTCTTCTAAGCGCCAGTTCTTTTATGGTCTTGCCGGAGAATTTTTCCGGGGCTTCTACGCTCACTATGTTTATATGATGGCCGAGCTCGATGTAATCCAGGATGTTGTCCGATGTGAGCTTATTCACCAGCTTGATCGCCGTGTCCTGTTCCGGATAGACTATTTGGTCTACCTGGAGCTTTATCAGTATCTTGCCGTGTATAGTGTTTTGCGCTTTTGCTATGACCTTTTTTATTCCGAACGTTTTGCAGATCTGGCTCGATATTATGCTTGATTCTATGTTCGAGCTTTCTGCTATTACGACCACATCGCATTCCGCAACCCCGGCTTCTTTCAGTGTCTCTTCATTGGTTATGTCCCCAACGAAAGCATGGGTCACTTCGTCTTTTATGCCTTCGATCTTGTTCTCGTCCTTATCTATTACGATCACTTCCTGCCCGCGGTAAAACAGCTCTCTTGATACTTTAGACCCGAACCTTCCCAGACCGAGTATCGCAAATTGCTTCTTCATATTGAAACCCCTTCCTTCGGATATTTTAGATTCGGTTTTCTGTTCTCAGTCGACAGTCCCATCAAGAACGATAATGTCCCGACCCTTCCGATGAACATGACCGAGATTATTATAACTTTTCCCCACGAAGATAAAAAGGGCGTGATCCCCAAAGAGAGCCCTACGGTCCCGAACGCCGAGAAAGTCTCGAACGCTATCTCCATAAGAGAGAACGGTTCTATCGCGTTCAGGAAGAAGATGGCGCCTGCTACCAGTGATATTGAAAGGAAGAACACGGCAAAGGCTTTCCTTACCGTTTCCGCGGGGATCTTCCTTTCGAACAATATGGTGTTCTTTGATTCGTGAAGTGTTGCCCATATGGTGGCGCAGATAAGGACGAATGTCGTCGTCTTTATACCGCCTCCCGTACCTCCCGGACTTGCGCCGATGAACATCAGTCCCATCATCAGCAGTTTTGACGCATGGCGCATTTTTTCGAGGGGTATCGTATTGAATCCTGCGGTCCTTGTTGTCACCGATTGGAAGTAGGAGGCAAGGACTTTTTCGGAATTGTTCAGGAGTCCCAGGGTCGAGTTGTGGTTGAACTCTATTGCAAAGATCAATCCCGTTCCGAACAAAATGAGAAATATGGTTGTCCATACCACTATTTTAGAATGCAGAGAGAATCTTTTGTTCTGTATGATGTCCGTTATGACGAGGAAGCCCAATCCTCCCAGTATTATAAGGGAGGTTATGGTCAGGTTTATTATCAGGTCACCGCGGTATGCTGTAAGATTGGCAAAATTTGCAGGCAACGTGAACCCCGCATTACAAAAAGCCGAGATAGAATGGAATATCCCGTAGAATGCCGCTTTTTTTATTCCGAATTCCGGTATCCATCGAAAGAAAAGGATCGCCGCCCCGATGCCTTCAATTATGAAAACTATAGAAAATATCTTTTTCAGGACATTTATGACATCTTTTGCGGAATAAACGTTCAAAGTTTCCTGCATCATAAGTTTTTCGGATATGAACATCTTTCTCCTGAAAAAAACCATGAAGAAAGTGGAGAATGTCATATATCCGAGCCCGCCGATCTGTATGAGGGCCATGATCACTATTTTGCCGAACAGTGAAAAATGCGGCCCTGTGTCCAGGCAGGTTAAGCCCGTTACGCATGTCGCGGAATTAGACGTAAAATAAGCGTCAAGAAAGTTCGTGAACGTCCCTGTTGACGACGATACGGGCAGGCACAAAAGGACGGCCCCTAAAGTGATCACCGCTAAAAAGCTGAACCCTATTATTAATGTGGCGCGAAATCTTGGCATGGTCTTTCCAGTCAAATATCATATAACAACCCCTGGCCTTTATCAAGCACGCATGATCCGTATGTTATAATAAAATCATAAATACTTTTTGAGAAAGGGGTCCAAACCATGCCACTAGTTACCACAAAGGAGATGTTCAAGAAAGCTTATACGGGAGGATATGCGGTAGGGGCGTTCAATGTGAACGATATGGAGATTCTGCAGGGTATCGTCGAGGCGGCTAAAGAAGAAAAAGCCCCCTTGATCCTCCAGGTCTCGGCCGGCGCCAGAAAATACGCGAGGCACGAATACCTTATCCATCTTGTGAAAGCCGCTCTTGAAACGGCAGACCTTCCGATAGCCCTCCATCTTGACCACGGCGAAGATTTTGAAGTATGTAAAGCCTGCATAGACGGAGGATTCTCTTCCGTCATGATAGACGGCTCAAAATATCCGCTCGAAGAGAACATAAAGCTCACTAAAAAAGTTGTCGACTACGCGCATCCCAAAGGCGTAACGGTTGAAGCCGAGCTCGGTAAGCTCGCAGGTATCGAAGACGCGGTAAAAGTCGCCGCAAAAGATGCCACATATACGGACCCGGACGAAGCCGAAAAATTCGTCAAAGAGACCGGCTGTGATTCTCTCGCTATCGCGATCGGCACAAGCCACGGGGCATACAAGTTCAAAGGCGACGCCAATCTCGACATAGCAAGGCTGAACGAGATCGCCAGAAGACTTCCTAATTTCCCGCTGGTCCTTCACGGAGCATCATCGGTCCCTCAATACCTTGTCGATGAATGCAATAAATACGGCGGAAAGCTTCCCGGAGCCAAAGGGGTGCCGGAAGAGATGCTGAGAGAAGCGGCTAAAGGTGCTATCTGCAAGATAAACATTGATACCGACCTTCGTCTCGCGATGACGGCGACCATCAGGAGGATCTTCGTGGAAAGCCCGGCTGAATTCGACCCGAGGAAATATCTCGGACCTGCGAGAGATGAGATCAAAAAAGTCGTAAAGCACAAAATAGCCGATGTCCTCGGCTGCAGCGGCAAGGCATAAATACTATTGTAGGCGCAGGTTTTAAACCTGCGCCTACGACGCAACAATGAAAACCTCATACACCAAGTCCCACGCAAGATCAGGGTTGAACGCAAAACTCCCAAAGATAGCCACGTTTGACAACCAATTTGAAGATTACGAAATAACGGTGGTAGAGCCGGAGTTCACATCCGTTTGTCCAAAGACGGGCCTGCCGGATTTTGGGACGATAACCATAAAGTATGTCCCGGATAAATACTGCCTTGAACTGAAATCCCTGAAGATGTATTTCAATTCATACAGGAATGTCGGGATATTCATGGAAAATTCGGTGAACAGGATATTAAGAGATGTTGTTTCCGCGTGCAAGCCTAAAAAAGCCTTTGTATTCGGGGATTTCAATGCAAGAGGCGGAATAAAGACGGTCGTAGAAGCTAAATATCCATCTTCATAACCGTACATCCGACCTTTGTACATCCCTCACACCATTCTTTTTTCCGAATCATACAGTCCGGCGGGGCTTCATCAAGAGAGCAAAACCCTAATTTTTCGAAGTAAGAAGGGATCAAGGTCGTTAAATAAATTTTTTTATGCCCCATTTTCTTGGCGGTTTTAAGCAGTTCCTCAACTATTCTTTTGGCGATCCCTTTACCCCGGTGTTCTTCTACCACTCCGATGGTCCCCAGTTCGATACATCCGGTATGAGGCAACAATCTTCCGAACCCAACGATGTTCTTGTCCTCTATGGCCACAATGAATTGGTTCGCTTTTGTGTCGTTTGAGTCCAGATCATATTTGAGGGCGATCTCGTCTATTGTGGGCATATCGGACCCTAAAGCTTTTCTCAATTCCATCGCAAATTGAATTATATCATTTATTTTGTTAGGATTAGGATCATGGGAATAGAGGATCTAAAGAATAAAAAGATCGCCGTTCTTTGCGGCGGTATATCCGGAGAGAGGGAAGTGTCGTTGCGCTCCGGAAAGCGGGTGTTTGACAGCATCGTATCCCAAGGTCTTAATGCGGTCCTGATAGACACAAAAGAGGATTTTATCCCTGTCTTAAGGCAACACAAAATAGGGTTGGCCTGTATAATGCTGCACGGGACATATGGTGAGGACGGGGCTATCCAGGGTCTTTTGGAGGTCCTGGGGATACCGTATACGGGATCAAAAGTGCTTGCGTCAGCCTTGGGGATGAATAAAGTAGCTTCAAAGCGCGTGTGGGAGTCCCAAAATATCCCGACCCCGAAATATATTGCAATAGATCCTTTCGAAAGTATAGAAAAACAATGCGACCGCATAAAGAACATTTTCCCGTTCCCTCTTGTGGTCAAACCCGTTAGCGAAGGATCCAGCCTCGGCGTCACGATACTCACAAATGATAAGGATCTTGTTAAGACCGTAAAAGACGCGGTCGAAAAATTCAGGGATGTTTTTATCGAAGAATTCATCAGCGGGGTCCAGGTGACCGTAGGGGTCATCGGGACAGGCAATGATCTTAAGGCTCTTCCCGTCCTTGAACTTCGGCCTAAATCGGAGTTCTATGATTACAATGCGAAATATACAAAAGGCATGACGCAGTTCATCATTCCGGCCGGTCTTCCGAAGCTCGTATACTCAAAAGTCCAGCAAACGGCCATCGATGCGTTCAAAGCGATCGGATGCCACGGATTTGCCAGGATAGACATGATCGTCGATAGCGACGGGACCCCTTATGTACACGACGCCAATACTATTCCGGGGATGACCGACCTTTCGGACCTTCCGGCTCAAGCCCAGTCCGACGGCATGTCTTACGACGAACTTGTAATACGGATCCTGGAGAGCGCTCTTTAGTGAAAAAGACCAGAAAGAAAAAAGCCCAGCCATTTTTGCGGATGATCGTTCTGCTGTCGCTGGCAGCCGGATTCTTGATCGCCATCCTGTCTTTCCCGTTCTGGAAGATAAGCAAAATATCGGTTGAAGGCACCAAGATAGTTTCCGAGGGCCTCGTGAAAGACAAAGCCAGGATACCTCTTGACGAGAACATATTCTTCTTGAATTACGGCGAGGTCGCTAAACGGATAAAGACCATTCCCCAGATAAAGAACGTACAGGTCTCAGGACAGCTGCCTTCCGGCGTCATCATAATTGTCGAAGAGCGCGTGCCTTTTGCAGTTGCCACAGTGAGCGGGAAATACCTTATCCTTGACGAGGAAGGATTCATCATCGAGTCCATAAGCGAAGCAGGTTCTTCAAATGACATTTCAAAGGCCAGGATAGCAGAACTGCCGACCGTTATAGGGCTCCCGAAAGGTTCCGTTGTTGAAAATAAAAAAGTTGATCCCGAAGTCATGAGGTCAATAGAGAACTCTTTTAAGACCTTGAGCAAAGTGCTCGGTAAAAGCAAGTTCGAACTGGAGCTTGTGCGCCCCGACGGCATGAACATAATAGTCGACGATGTTCTCAAGGTGAAACTCGGCTCATCGGAGGACATCGACAGGAAATTGCTGAACATGTCCAAGATACTCGGCAAAAAACCGGATAAAAATACCATAGAATACATCGATGTCAGCATCCTTGACAATCCCGTCGTGCGATTTAAAAAATAACCGGGATAATCGTTGTAATATGTCGAAGATATGTTAGAATAATAAGACTTGAAGTTCAGATTTTTGCGAAACTCATTTTTAAACAAGGGGGTCGTTTTCCATGAGCGAAAAAAACGAAGAAATTAAAAATCTTGCCAGCATAAAAGTGTTCGGTGTGGGCGGTGCGGGCACCAACGCGGTGAACAGAATGATCGGCGCGGGGCTCAGAGGCGTGGACTTCTGGATCGCGAATACCGACAACCAGGCGCTGAACGTTTCTCTCTCCGATAAAAAGATACAGCTTGGCTCAAAGCTCACCAAAGGTTTGGGCGCAGGCGCGAGCCCTGAAATAGGGATGAAGGCCGCTGAAGAATCAAGGGAAGACATTGCTAAAGCCGTCGAAGGCGCGGACATGATCTTCTTGACCGCGGGATTCGGCGGAGGTACAGGTACCGGAGCGACCCCGGTGATAGCGGAAGTGGCGAAAGACATGGGGATCCTGACGATCGGCGTCGTCACAAAGCCGTTCAAGTTCGAAGGCCCCGTAAGGAACGCGCAAGCCGAGAACGGGATTGCGCTTCTCAAGGAAAAAGTAGACGCTCTCATAATAATCCCTAACGACAAGCTTCTTCAGGTGATCGATAAAAAGACCCCGATAACCGATGCCTTCAAAGTGGCCGACGATGTTCTGAGGCAGGGCGTCAAAGGTATCTCGGACCTTATCACAGTTCCCGGCTTGATAAACCTGGATTTCGCGGATGTCCGCACCATAATGTCCGATGCCGGCTCCGCTATGATGGGAATAGGGATCGCTTCAGGGGACAACAGGGCCGTAGAAGCTGCCGAACAGGCGATATCCTCTCCTTTGCTTGAAGAGACGATAACAGGCGCAAAAGGCGTTATCTTC
>JAKLHX010000199.1 GCA_022709925.1 Candidatus Margulisiibacteriota bacterium | reverse complement strand
ATAGCAATATTTACAAAATAAAATGGCAGAGACTAAAAGTAAAACAAAAGTAGAGAAAAAGGTAGCTGAAATTAAAAGGAATCCATTAGTTTGGGATGTGCCTTACAATGCTGATCTTGTAGCACAGGTATTGTACGTTTACAGAAGTAATGAAAGAAAATCCACTGCAAATGTTAAAGGTAGGGGAGAGGTATCAGGAGGTGGTAAAAAACCTTGGAAACAGAAAGGTACCGGAAGAGCAAGAGCGGGTTCTACTAGATCTACGATTTGGGTCGGTGGGGGTGTTGCTTTTGGAAATGTAGGAGACAGGAATTGGAATAGAAAGATTAATAAGAAAATGGCAAAGAAAGCTACATGTGTGATGCTTTCTGAGAATCTGAGAAATAAGACATTGGAATTCATGAAGTTCTCTTTAGATGATGTGAAAAAATTAAGAGATGAAATGAAGAAAAATTCTTCAAAGTCCGCATTAGTAATTACTGACAATGTTGAACTAGGGAGGAAAATTAGAAATATTGAAAAACTTGATGTAGTCTCATCAGA
>JAKLHX010000198.1 GCA_022709925.1 Candidatus Margulisiibacteriota bacterium | reverse complement strand
ATAGTAAAGAAGCGGGCAAATGGCTACAAAAACAAGATTACAGCGGTGTGCACATATTGGTAAAAGGATCTCGTGGTACGCAAATGGAAAAAGTTTTAGAAGATTGAATTTTTGTAAAAAGATAGATTCAAACTGAAGTAAAAAAAACTACCTTTGCCGTCCTTTGTTTTTAGCATAACGGAGACGTGTCCGAGTGGTTGAAGGAGCACGCCTGGAAAGTGTGTATACGGGAAACTGTATCAAGGGTTCGAATCCCTTCGTCTCCGCTAAAATTTCATTCTTTCTTTTTCATTATCAATAATTCGAATCTTCCGACGAAGCACAGCTTGCAGGAATGCTGACAATTTCGACAGCACCTTCGTCTCCTATTAATTTCTTTTTACAATTTTATTTTAATACAAACCAAACAGTGAACATTTGTTTGCGTGCATTGTATGAGTTTCTATTATACTTAACACGTTGAAAGAAAACACCCCCCGCAGACACGCGCAGAAAAATATTCGGCGTACTCAGCGGTAGAAAATATTTCCGCAGATTCTCGCAGAAAAAATAAACGTGTAGCAGG
>JAKLHX010000197.1 GCA_022709925.1 Candidatus Margulisiibacteriota bacterium | reverse complement strand
TAAATATCCTATTATAAATTTTTCTATCACTTTTAGATGAAAATCTAAACGCTTTTTTCTTACTCAAAGACCATCTTAATGAAGGTTCTAACTGTTCTGGATATTTCATTACTTTAACTTTTGTACAGATAGTAGGATTCGAACCTACACCCCTTTCGAGAACAGTTTCTAAAACTGCCGTGTCTACCATTCCACCATATCTGCATTTGGTACCTAGGGTGGGACTCGAACCCACACGCCAATACAGGCAAGGGATTTTAAGTCCCTCGTGTCTACCAATTCCACCACCTAGGCATTTTGAAAATAACTGTTTGAATTTATTCATCCTGTTATTAGTGGAGCTACAGGGGATTGAACCCTGATCCGAAATTTGCAAAACTCCAATTTTAGCCATTTAAACTATAGCCCCAATGGAGCCATGTACAGGATTCGAACCTGTGTGCGAGGTTTTGCAGACCCCTGTCTAACCACTCGACCAACATGGCATTAAAGTGGCTTTCACTATTAGGTTACGTTTCCACTAAGGAAAGAGGCTTAACCTAGCTTGATTTTCACCTTTATAAATCCACTTTAAAATAGTGAG
>JAKLHX010000196.1 GCA_022709925.1 Candidatus Margulisiibacteriota bacterium | reverse complement strand
CTCCTCCGCGAGATGCGCGAGCCTCGCCTCGGTATACCGGTAGGCGGCCGCCGGGTCTCCGTCGACCGATCCGTAGTTCCCCTGACCGTCAATGAGTGGAATGCGCATCGAAAAATCCTGTGCCATGCGCACCATCGTATCGTACACGGCCGCGTCGCCGTGCGGGTGATAGTTACCGATGACCTCACCGACGATCTTCGCCGATTTCACGTACGGGCGGTCGCTTCGCCAGGCCCGTTCGTTCATGGCGTGCAGGATGCGCCGGTGCACCGGTTTCAGGCCGTCGCGGACGTCCGGCAGGGCCCTGCCGACGATAACACTCATCGCATAGGCCAGATACGAGTCTTTCATCTGGTCTTCTATCTCTATGTTGATGACCTTCTGGAGCTGGTCTTTCCCTTCTTTCGAGTCCTTCTTCGTCACGTCCTGTTCTCCTCTTTAATCGGTCTGTTTCGTAAGCTTTGCCTTACAGGTCGAGGTTTCGTACGTTGCGCGCGTTGTCCTCAATGAACTTGCGTCTTGGCTCCACCGCGTCCCCCATGAGAACCGTAAAAACGTCTTCGGCCTCAACCTCGTCCTCCATGTTTACCTGGAGGATGGTGCGCCGCGCCGG
>JAKLHX010000195.1 GCA_022709925.1 Candidatus Margulisiibacteriota bacterium | reverse complement strand
AGCCTGGAGTTTTTCAATCGTTCCTTTCAGTGCGGCGTTCTCAGCCATCAGTTTGGATATATTGGCTACCGGGTTTCCCGTACTGCGAAGCATTCCGGTGACCTCGTCGAGGATACTCAGTTTTTCATTAATATAGCTGACAGCCTTCCTGCCAGTAACTGCCTCGATTCTTCTGACACCTGCTGCCACAGCTCCCTCGGATACGATCTTGAACAATCCTATCCGTGATGTACGGTCGACATGTGTTCCGCCGCACAATTCAACCGAATCTCCGAATGTGACGACTCTCACCTTCTCACCGTATTTTTCGCCGAAAAGGGCCATGGCGCCCATTGACAGAGCCTCCTCAATCGGGGTATCGTCATGCACTTCGGATACTATATTCTGCATTATTATAGAATTGACCTTCTCCTCCACTGCAGATATTTCTTCCGGTGTCACCTGCCTGAAGTGACTGAAGTCGAACCTCAGCCGGTCAGGGGTGACAAGTGATCCTTTCTGTTCAACGTGTTTGCCCAGGACTTCCCTGAGTGCGTGGTGCATAAGATGGGTTGCTGAATGGTTGCTTGCTGTGTCCTGCCTTGCTTCGGCATCAACGGCTGCCCTGAATGTAACTGACGGGTCAGCGGGCACTGCGGATGCAATATGGATGATAAGGTTGTTTTCCTTTACGGTGTCGGTG
>JAKLHX010000194.1 GCA_022709925.1 Candidatus Margulisiibacteriota bacterium | reverse complement strand
ATGAGTTTGGGCCGATGCTCCCTGGCGTTTTTCACAACCTCATCATAATCGATTATGTTAGTATCTTTTTTTACGCCGTATGATACAACATTGAAATACATTCCGGAGAAGTTTTTTGGCGATCCATGGGAAAGGTGACCGCCGTGGGCAAGGTTCATACCCATGAATGTTTCACCCGGCTTGATTGCGGACATCATGACTGCCATATTGGCCTGGGCGCCGCTATGAGGCTGGACATTTGCCGCTGCCGCTCCGAACAGTTTTTTTATTCTATCGATCGCCGTACTTTCGGCCTGATCGACGAACCGGCATCCGTTGTAATATCTTTTGCCGGGATATCCTTCGGCATATTTATTGGTCATAGTGCAGGATGAAGCCTCAAGGACGGCCCTGGAGACGTAATTCTCAGAGGCTATTAAGATGAGGTTATCCTCCTGCCTTTTATTTTCCATCTGGATTATTTCAAAAATTTCAGGATCGTTTTTTTTCAGGTTTTCGTAAGACATCGGCGTTTCCCCTATTGATTTATTACCTTGTTAAGGCAAAAAGGGATTAAATTTAAATATTGTCAATATTATTTATATACACTTCAATAAATCAGGCTTAGAATCTCATGAAAAATATGGAATGCCAATTTTTTAAGCACTTTTACATTAATAATATGTATTTTTCAAATTTATTATTTGGA
>JAKLHX010000193.1 GCA_022709925.1 Candidatus Margulisiibacteriota bacterium | reverse complement strand
GAACTATGTAATATGTAAGTGTAATACATATTACAATACTATCAAATAGGCATGCCATTCCGAAGTCGTAAAAAAGTGGCATGCCATTCCGAAGCTGTGAAAAGTAGGCATGCAATTCTGAAGCTGTGAAAAGTAGGCATGCCATTCCGAAGCTGTGAAAAGTAGGCATGCCATTCCGAAGCTGTAATCAGCGAAGGATGGCGGAGGGTAGAGGATTTGAACCTCTGCGGGATTACTCCCACACGCTTTCGAAGCGAGCGCCATAAACCACTCGGCCAACCCTCCTTGACTCGGACTGTCATTTATCTATTGCTGGTGTACCCGGGAGGGATCGAACCTCTAACCTTCAGCTTCGCAGGCCGATGCTCTATCCAATTGAGCTACGGGTACATTATTACTAACTAATTTTTTAGCAATATTATGCGCATACTGCATTATATTTTCCTGCAGATACACGCTATTATACTTGATGAAACATATTCCGCCAATATTTCGTCGAAATTTATTTTGTTTGCTTCGATTTTTAAGATAACATTTATTGAATTGAGATTCTGGAACTTTTAATAGATTGGACCAAAATTTCTTTACATCCTTTTCTCTATGGTAATCATGCAAATGAATTCTAATCCTAAGTTTAGATTCATCGATTGCAAAACAATTTCTCAATAAGGTAATAAATAATAATGATAATTTTGGGTCAGTGTTGGCAAATACCAC
>JAKLHX010000192.1 GCA_022709925.1 Candidatus Margulisiibacteriota bacterium | reverse complement strand
CCGGAAGTCACCGAATCCGTGGCCATGTAAGCGGCAACGACTTTGTTATTCCCGATAGTGGGGTTAGGATAAGTCCCTGTAAGGTCGCCGCCGGCTGCGCCTGAAGGAATGACATCCGTTAATTGTCCTCCGTTCCCCCTGAAATAAGAAGCTTCGACTGTGCCTGTAACGAACAGTCGGTTATTTGCCGATGCATCCCATGTGAGATTTGAACTGGCAGCAAGAGAAGATGTCGTAGAAGCAAATACCAGTCCTCCTCCAGTGAAATCCCCCACGCTTGTACCGCCGCGAGCTACGGGAAGAATAAAATCGGATGCCAACTTGTCGTAGGTTATTGCGCCGTTGGAAATAGTAGTGATCCCGGTCCATCCCATGGTGACATCGCCGCTCATCGTCCTTGGCGCGTAATTAAGTCCCGGCATATACGGTCCTACCAGTATTTCCCCGCTGCCAGGATAGGAAACGGTCCCTGTGCCGCCTTTTAGGATAGGAAGTACGAAATCGCCGGATATTTTGTCGTTTGTGATTATTCCGTCTTTTATAGCGATATTCCCCACGTAGTTCATTGAAACATCGCCGCTTATGAGCCGCAGCGAGTAGTTGTTCAATCCGTCCCCGATCAATATCTCTCCGCTGCTTGGATATGAAGCGATCCCCGTGCCTCCGTATTGTATTCCCAATGTTCCCGTCATGCCGCTGCTCAGATTGATTGCCTCAGCTGTAAGAGCTTTGTCCGCAGTTGTTTTTACATAAAGAGATGGCGGGAGAGTAGGGATAGTAACAATCCCTCCGCTTAACTTGACTGACTTTTCAAGAGGGTTATTCAAAGTCGTGCCTTGCGCAGTGGAAGCAAGGTATAGGTCTGTTCCTGCAGCACTGTCTGTCCAATTTTCGGATGCCATCGCTAGTATTCCCGCGCCTACACCAGAATCCGAGTCTTTTTGCCCTCCCATGATAAATCCTCCGAGAAAGTCTCCGTTCTGCGTATTTGTAGGTTCTGATAATGAGCCGCGGAATCTCATGGTTACGAATAAAGGAAGATTGTCTCCGCCTCCATCAGCGTCTATTTGGTAAAGTGTTAGTTTTGGTTGTGCCGTTAATCCTTCATTGTAGATCTCGAATTTTTTTTCGGCATCAGTCCAGATGAGTGAGTTGCTTGACTCGATAGAATTTATGCCGTTACCGAACAGGACTTCTCCTGTAGGATATATGTTGGCGCCGGTACCGCCGCGAGCTACCGGGAGAGTAAAATCTGATGCGAGTTTGTTCGAGGTAACGCTTCCCGCGGCTATCTCATCGGTTGTCACGGCGTTCGCGGCTATGGCTCCGGAAGTCACCGAATCCGTGGCCATGTACGCGGCA